>JAXJVX010000060.1:0-4729 GCA_036308305.1 Acutalibacteraceae bacterium
GCGGCAATAAGAGCCTGCAAGCCGAGATTATCGGTTTTTTCAACAAGTCTTACACCGCTTTTTACTATCATTCGGTTATCATGCAACAGCGGCATAACATCGGCAACCGTACCAATAGTTACAAGGTCGCCGTATTCATAAAGCAGTTCCTCAGGGCAGATGCCTGTCAAACAAGAGCAAAGCATAAAACATACACCGACACCAGCATACGACTTGAACTCCGACATACAGTCACTTCGGTGAGGATCAACTACCGCATATGCATTTGGCAGCGTATCCGACGGAAGATGATGGTCGGTAACGATAACATCTATTTTCTTTTCGTTTGCATAGCTTATCGCTTCGTGTGCGGTGATACCGTTGTCAACGGTGATTATAAGAGATATCTCTTTTTTTATTAGCTCATCTATTGCGTCAACACATATCCCGTATCCCTCATCTCTTGTGGGAACACGGTATATTACATCCGCCGAAAGCCCTTTAAGGCATTTTACGAGCAAAGCGGTAGAAGTTATACCGTCTGCATCATAGTCGCCGAAAACGGCTATTTTCTCACCGTTTTCTATTGCTGTATGTATTCTTTTTACCGCAAGCTCCATATCACGAAACTCATAGGGATCACACAAAACAACATCATTGGAAATGAATTCTTCAGCATCAACAGCATCGGTAATTCCGCGTGAGCAAAGCAAAAGTGCACTGAAAATATCTATTCCGCACTCTTCACTCAAAGCTCTTGCGGACGACTTATCGGCCGCGGCTACGATCCATCTCTTAATACTCATAAATAACCAATCCTAATCATATATTAAAACGGTGATGAAATTCTATGTATATCGACCTGAAACAGCTTCGACTCCCGATTGCCGTTTTTATTATATGCGCAGTAGTGTTCTCGATATTTTCCTTTTGTATACCAAGCACCTCATATGCGCTTGAAGGTAATGTTCGGCTGCCGATACTTATGTACCATCATCTCTCCGAAACTGAAAGTAAGTTAAATAAATACACTATCTCACCCGAAGAATTTGAGGCTGATCTCAAATATATAAAGGAAAACGGATATATTACCGTTACCGTCAACGATCTTATAAGCTATTGCCAAGAAGGCAAGGTGTTACCTGAAAAGCCGATAATGATAACCTTTGATGACGGATATGAAAGTGTTTACAAATATGCTTATCCCATTTTGTGTAAGTATGAAATGACTGCTGTAGTAAACATCATCGGAAAATATACCGATCTGTATTCCACCATCTCCGACCACAACGTAAACTACGCACATATGACATGGAATGAGTTATACGAAATGCAGCAATACGGAATTGAAATTCAAAACCATACCTACGATCTTCACGCAAATACATCACGTTACGGAATACAAAAGAAAAGCAACGAAAGCGATGCTGCATATGAAAAAATGCTTTATGAGGATCTAAATAATGTTCAAACACGATGCAAAGAAAACAGAATAACCGTGCCAACCGCATTTGCCTATCCTTTCGGCAAGATAAGTAAGGAAGCTCTGCCTATAATCAAAAAAATCGGTATAAAAGCTGTATTTTGTTGCTGGGAAAGGGTAAACATATTAACCGGTGACAGCGAAGAGCTTTATCATCTCAACCGCTTTAACAGACCTCATAATACATCTGCTGAAAAACTGCTTAAAATCGCTGAAGCGCAATAAAAATACACTATTATTGTATCATTTTTTGTATAGGTTTTCAAGCATTTCGGAAATATTTTTTGAAGGTATAAAATACAGTTGACTTGAGAGTGTTTTCATTGTAAAATAAGTATATAAAACAGATTAAAGGAGACACTTAATATGCAGGAAGAATATATTCCGGATTTGATATCATTGTCTGACGATGAAGGCAATGAATATACCTTTGAGGTTTTATCCACTATGGAGGACAACGGGTCACGCTATGCCGCTCTTACTCCATGTGATGAAAACGGCGAACCACTACCTGATGACGACGGTACTCTCGTTATATTAAAGGAAGTTGAAGATAACGGCGAATTCTACTACGAAGAGATTGAAGACGATAATGAGTACAATATGATCGCTGATGCATTTATTGCAGAGCTTCAGGATCTGTATGATGTAGATGCTGACTGATATTACTATCCTGCCCTGTTCGTGTATCTGACAGCCAATATAACCCTACACTTATTTATAGGGAGCTTCGCTCCGGCGGCGGGACCTGCAGGCCTCCCCGATATATTCGGGACGTTGGAAGCGCAAAAACCGTTGGGCTGGCACCCACCTGCTCGATGTTTGCAGGTTATAACTATGCTGTCAGTTTCGGCATGGCGGGATTTTTCTTTTAACTTAAAACTGCGGCTATTAAAATAGCCGCAGTTTTTTTATAAGGACTTTTTGAGTTTTAATTGTATAATAAGTGAAAGTTCCGAATTGGGAGGTATTTATGGATAACGGTGCAAGTAGCTACCGCCGTTTTCTTAATGGTGACGAAAGTGCTTTTGATGAAATAATGGAGAGGTATTTTGACAGCCTGATATTTTTCATCAACCGCTATGTGCGTGATCTTCACGCTGCTGAGGATATTGCTATTGATGTCTTTTCCGATATTTTGGTGCATCCTCATCGATATAACTTCAAGGTCACGTTCAAAACCTATCTGTTTATGATAGGCAGAAGCCGCGCGCTCAACTACATAAAACGAAATCGCAAATTTAAAACAATTGAACTAACAGAAATCGAGGATCATATCGGGCACGAATTTTCTTTTGAAGAAGCTATACTTAGATCAGAGCGGCAAAAAGCGGTGAACAATGCATTGATTCAGCTGAATGATGATATGCGGGCTGCAGTTCATCTTGTGTATTTTGAGCAGCTTTCATATGAAGATGCGGCTAAGGTTATGAAAAAGAATAAAAAACAGGTGGACAATCTTCTCTACCGTGCTAAAAGCACACTTCGCACCATTTTAACAGAGGAGGTAGATAATATTTTATGAGGACCATGGAAGAACGCAAGGCAGAAGTAATGCGTCGCAGCAATGCACGAAAAAAAGCATATAAACGCCGTGTGTCTGTTATTGCCGCAATCGTGCCGCTGATTTGTATAGCTATTATCGGTGTCAATATAAATTTAATAAAGTCTCCAAAAACCAACGGTACAGAACCTATGGCAGACGGCGGAGAGTGCAGCTATGTATGCGTATATATCAGCGCCGAAACCAATTCGGACAGCGTGAATATCAAGCATACCGATACCGACACGGTTACTGAAATATCTTCTGTTTTGCTTGATATTACAAAAGGTGACGATATAACCATATACGGAACCGACGTTGGAACTGCAATCGGCGTTTATACTATCACGCTCAAAGACCGAGATGACAACGAACAGATATATACGCTATGCGGTAATGTACTCACTGATTGCGAAACTGCACTGCAATATTCTCTCACGCAAAATCAGTTGAAGATGTTAAAAATAGCTCTAGGAATTTGATGGAGGTGCTGAAATGAATTTCAAAAGAATAATTTTTATGTTAACTTCAATCATTCTTGCTCTTACAATACTTTTCAATCTTTGCTCCTGTCAGGACCGCATATATGCACAAGATCTGACAAAGGATATCAAAATATCATCAGCTGTTGGCAAGCAAGCAGATGATAGGTTTATAAATTCACAGCTTAAGCTATGCGCAGAGCTGTTCAAATCGGTAATATCGGGAAATGAAAGCAATAATGTGCTTATCTCACCATTGTCTGTTCAGCTTGCACTGTCAATGACTGCAAACGGTGCGGACGGCGAAACGAAAGCTGAAATGGAAAGATTGCTGGGAAGCAATATACCAACAGACGAATTGAATAAATATCTATACAATTATGTAAACAGCTTTCTGTCGGATGACAAATCAAAATTAAAATCAGCAAACTCCATTTGGTTTAAAGACGGTAACACTTTAAGTATCAAGGAAGAGTTTTTAAAGACCGCAAAAAGCTACTATGATGTATCTGTATTCAAGGCAGATTTTGATAAGAAAACCGTAAAAAGCATCAATAATTGGGTAAATAAGAATACTGACGGTATGATTGATCATATAGTTGATGATATCTCACCATATGCAGTTATGTACATCATCAACACTCTGATTTTCAATGCTGAATGGGAAACCGTGTATCAGGAATATAATGTAAGCGACGGTACATTTAACAGCATTTCAGGTAATAATCAAACAGTAAGCATGATGCATTCAACCGAAGGTATATATCTCGAAGACGAAAATGCTACCGGCTTTGTCAAGTATTATAAAGACTGTAAATACGGTTTTGCCGCACTTCTGCCGAACAAGGATATAAGCATTTACGAGTATATTGATACACTTTCTGCCGAAAGTCTTTCGGAAATATTGGAAAATGCACAAGATGAAGCAGTCACAGCCGCAATTCCTAAATTCAGTTATGAATACAGCCTTACAATGAACGATATGCTTTGTGAGCTCGGTATGCAATCTGCATTTGATGTAAACAAAGCCGACTTTTCAAAGCTTGCCACTTCGTCAAACGGAAATATCTGTATCGGAAAAGTCCTGCATAAAACCTATATATCTGTTAATGAACTCGGAACAAAAGCAGGCGCAGCAACCATAGTCGAGATGGATTGCGGTTCATCCATGCCCCCTAAAAAAACCGTCACACTCGACCGCCCATTCTTGTTTATGATTACCGACACCTCAACAAACCTGCC
>JAXJVX010000061.1:0-9755 GCA_036308305.1 Acutalibacteraceae bacterium
AAATTTGCCGCAGTTTGGAATCAGCTTGCAAACAGATTTAAGAATTACAATGAACATCTCATATTTGAAGGCTATAATGAAATACTCAAGAGTGAAGGCGACTGGAGTTCACCTTCGTCCACAGATCTTGCAAATGCAAACGCACTTGCACAGGTGTTCGTTAATACAGTTCGTGCAACCGGCGGTAATAATGCTATCCGTGTTCTTATCATAAATACATACGGCGCACTTGCAAATACCACTGCTATTAACGGTCTTACTATGCCGACTGACACAGTTGCAAACAAGCTTGCGGTTGAGATTCATACCTATGATCCGCAGTCCTTCTGTTTTTTAAACAATTCAGATGATACTTGGGGTACAATTGCAGATAAGAATGAGATAGATAATATACTCATCAGAGTATATAATAAATTTGTCAGCAAAGGAATTCCGGCTATTGTCGGCGAATTCGGTGCGGTAAATAAGAATAACACATCTGCACGTGCTGCATACTGTTCATATATGGTAAGTCAGGCGAAGTCCAAAGGCATCAAGTGTATTTATTGGGATAACGGTCATACGGGTGTAGCATCAGACACGGATACCTACGGTTTGTTCAACCGCAGTACCGGCGCACAGGTGCACAGCGAAATTATAAATGCGCTTGTCAATGCTGCAAAATAAATAAAAATGGCGTAAGGATATCCTTGCGCCATTTTTATATTGTTTTTACAATAAAATCAACTGAATAAGTTTGTTTTTGCAATGATTGATAAAAAATTGAATGTATTTAGTATAGTTTTTGTTGATTTTGTTTAAAGTATGTGGTATCATTCTTAATACGAAATACAGAAAGGGTGTTTATTTAATGGAATTGAAAAAAATGATAAGTATTATTGTTGTAATGGCAATAATGCTTTCAACATTAGTATTAGTAAGCGTTAATGCAGACGTAACCAAGGTTGACGGTAAGCCGCTTGGTGTTAGCTATTCCGGCGGATGGGACGGCGGCAATACATATTGCTATGTTGATGATGACGGTTCCTTCGTGATGTCTGCATTGGATGACAGTAAGTTTTATATGCAGCTTCAGACATACAAAGATCTGAACGGCGGTGACAAGCTTATTGCCGAGGCTAAAAAGCACGAAAATGCCTATATCGCATGGGACATTACTGCAGTATTTTACACCGCTGATACACCGCAGGCACTCGTTAACCTTACAACCGGTAAGAGCAACTGGCAGGGTGATTTTGATAATGTAGTAGTATCAGGCGAGCCATATACTTATATTATGACTGTTGACAGCTTTGAAAACAGCGGATATGATCGTGTGCAGTTCCAGCTTAACAACTATAAAAACTGGGGCAGCGGCCTTAAATATGCAAATGTAAGAGTTTCCGTGCCTTATGTATATATCGGCACTCCTCCTACAACTACACCTAGACTTGAAGAACATGCAACACTAGATGCAGAGCAGCTTCAGTCTATGGAAAATGCGTGGACTACCACCACTACAACTACAACTACGAAGCCTACTACCACAACTACTACCACAACCACGACAACAACTACATCGCGTAAATTGCTTTATGGTGACTGCAATGCTGATGGTAGTGTAAACGGTAAGGATGTATTAAACCTTCGTAAATATATAGTAAAACTTACAGATGTGATAGATACCGAAGTATCTGATCTTAACAACGATGGCAACATCAACGGTAAGGATGTATTGATGCTTCGTAAATATATAATCGGTCTTATCGATAGATTCCCGATTGAAGATATGCAGCCTACTACCCAGAAAACTACAGCTGCAACAACCGTTACCACAGCAGTGAATTCCGGAATAACATCAGATATGAGAGATATAACTGCAGCAGAACTTGTCAGTGAAATGAATGTCGGCATCAATATCGGTAATACGCTTGACAGTGTTGGCAACGAAGGAATGGGACTCAGCGAGGAAACATCATGGGGTAACCCGAAGATCACAAAGCAATTGATACAGTCTATCAAAGCTGCAGGCTTCAATACAATTCGTTTGCCTGTTACATGGCGTAATCATATCGACTCAAATAATCAGATTGATAAGAATTGGCTCAACCGTGTTCGTGAAGTAGTTGACTATATCATGGGTGAGGGTATGTACTGCATACTCAACACTCACCATGAGCAGAATTGGCTGAACACAAATTCGGCAACAATGGAAACAAGAAAGGTTAAGTTCGCCGCAGTCTGGACACAGATAGCAAACAAATTCAAGGATTACAACGATCATCTTATCTTTGAGGGCTTTAATGAGATACTTCGTGCTGAAAGTGACTGGAGTTCGCCGTCACCTACAGATCTTGCAAATGCAAGTGAGCTTGCACAGGTATTTGTTGATACAGTTCGTGCAACCGGCGGAAACAACTCTATTCGTGTGCTTGTTGTGAGCACATACGGTGCCGGTGCCAGCAATGTTGCCATAAACGGTCTTGTCGTTCCTAATGATACCGTTGAAAACAAGCTTGTAGTTGAAGTTCATACATATTCTCCGCAGTCTTTCTGCTTTAGTGATGATCTCACCGATACAACTTGGGGTACAGAGGCCGACAAATCAAATATAGATAACGTAATCAAAAGGGTAGACGAAAAGTTTATCAGCAACGGAATTCCGGTAATTATCGGAGAATTCGGTGCGGTATATAAGAACAACGATTCTGACCGTGCTGCATATTGTGAATATATGGTTACACAGGCAAAGACAAAGGGCATCAAGTGTATCTATTGGGATAACGGTAAAACTGAGGTTGCAACTACCGGTAAAGATACGTACGGTTTGTTTGATCGATATACATACGAGCAGACACATAGTGAAGTTATTGAGGCACTTGTTAACGCTGCAAAATAAAGAGCCAACGGCACGGACAGATCCGTGCCGTTGTTTTCATACTATGAAGTATACTTGACTTTCTTCTATAATACAGATGTTTATTGTTGACTAGCTTAAATCAATGTGTTATTATGTAGGCGATAAAGTATAAAGCTGGTGATTTTATGGCAATTATTTTTAATGAAGCAAATAAAATCTTTTATCTTGAGGGCAAGGATATATCATATATTTTTCGCATAAATGAATATGGCTTTGCCGAGCATTTATATTTCGGCAGACAGATAGCACGAGATGATATAACACATCTGCGAGCATTCGGCGGAAATAGTTGTTACGCTATGATACCTGGTAATAGCAGTAAGTCTTATATTGAGTTTTGCCCTGAAATATCTTTTTTCGGCACGGGCGATTACCGAGAGCCGACCGTAATAGTGCAAAATCCGATGGGCGACAGATTGTGTGAGCTGCTATATACAGGATATGATATTGTACCTGTAAAGCCCGAAATAGCGGGTATTCCGTCAATGAGCGGCGGCGAAACGCTGATACTGCATCTTGCAGATAAAATTACTGAATTTGCGGCGGATCTATATTATACGGTGTATGATGATTGCTCGGTAATAGCAAGGCATATTGTGTATAAAAATAACGGAAAGGAAGAAATCAAGCTTGATCGTGCGTTTTCATTTGCGTTGTCGTTGCCCCGTAATGACTATAAGATCTTAAGTCTTTACGGAGCGTGGGCAAGTGAACGGCAGATAGAAACTATCTCTATGCATCATGGCTGCGTTTCTATCGACTCAAAACGCAGCACCTCATCTGCCACACTTAATCCGTTCATGGGAATCCTCTGTCAGGATACTACCGAACATAGCGGCGAAGCAATAGGAGTAAGTCTTGTTTATTCTTCCTCATTTTCGCTTAAAATTGAGGGCACGCAGGACGGCAGAGCTTTGGTACTCGGCGGTATAAATGATTTCGATTTCTGCTGGAATTTAAAAGCGGGAGAGTCACTTTGTACTCCCGAAGCAGTTATCGCATATTCTGTTGAAGGTATTGGCGGTATGAGCCGTGCTTATCACGATGCTTACAGAAATCATATAATCAATCCACGATTCGTGAATAAGCCCCGTCCGATCGTTATCAACAATTGGGAGGGAACATACTTCCATTTTGATATTGATAAGTTAAAAGCAATTGCCAACGGAATAGCCGGCACGGGTGTTGATACCTTTGTACTTGACGACGGCTGGTTCGGTGATCGTAACAGCGATAAGTCCGGGCTTGGCGACTGGGTAGTCAATACGGATAAGCTGAAAGGCGGACTTAAAGCTATAATTGACCATGTTCATTCACTCGGAATGAAATTTGGCTTATGGTTTGAGCCTGAAATGGTAAATGAAGATTCAGAACTTTTCAGGGCACATCCAGATTATGCTGTTGGTGCGCCGAATAGGGATAGATGTTATTCACGCAACCAGTATTGCCTTGATCTTACAAGAAAAGAAGTGCGTGATTATATAGTCAATTCCGTCAATAAGGTATTGGCTGAAAATGAGATAGACTATGTTAAGTGGGATTATAACCGCAATGTTACTGAGTTTTTCTCGTTTGGAAGGCAAGCAGAGCATCAAAAGGAATTCTGCCACAGGTACGCACTCGGACTTTACGATATCTGTGAGCGAATAGTAAATGCAAATCCGAATGTTTTGTTTGAAGGATGCGCCGGCGGCGGTGCAAGATTTGATCCTGCAATGCTGTATTATTTCCCGCAAATATGGACAAGTGACGACAGTGATGCAAATGAGCGTACGAGGATACAGTACGGAACATCAATCGTATATCCGCTGTCAACTATGAGTTGTCATATTTCCGCTGTTCCCAATCATCAGACAGAGCGTGTCACCGACTTAAAAACCCGTGCTGATATAGCACATCTCGGGGCAAACGGATATGAGCTTGATGCTTCTTCGTTTGATGATAATATGAGATCGGTAATAGCAGACCAGATAAAAGAATATAAAGCGGGGGAGCAACTCGTATTAAACGGAGATTTATATAGACTGGAAGATCCTTATAACAGCAATTTCTTTTCATTTATGCTTGTTTCAAAGGATAAATCATCTGCTATGCTCACTTTTTATCGCAGAATGGGCGGTGTCAACAACGAGGTGAAAGTTATCTATCCCAAGGGGTTGGATAAAGACCGTAGGTATTACGTCCCGGAACTTGATAAAACGCTTTGCGGCAACACATTAATGTATGCAGGCTTGGTGATGCAGCTACCGAGAGGAGATTTTAAAACAGTTAAATATCATTTTATTGCTGTAGATTAAAGCAAAATATTCACCACTTGCAAATTCTTTGATAATATGTTATGCTATATGTATACCAACTTTAAAAAGGAGGTTTTTCGTATGCATTTGCAGGAATCAGGCGAGATGTATCTTGAAACGATACATATTTTGTCTAAAAAGAGCGATTGTGTCCGTTCTATAGATGTAGGTGAATATATGGGATTTTCAAAGCCCAGCGTCAGCCGTGCGGTGGGACTTTTGAAAAAAGGCGGATATGTTGTCAGTGATGCTGATGGGTATCTGTCACTCACTGAGGCCGGTAAAGAGGTTGCCGAAAAGATGTACGAGCGTCATACGCTGCTTACTGATTTTTTGGTCAGCATCGGTGTAAGCCGTGAGGTTGCAGCAGAGGATGCTTGTAAAATGGAGCATTATATGAGCGATGAAACCTTTCAGGCGATGAAGAGCCATGCTGAAAAAACTAATAATGGATAATTTTGAAAGCGATTACTGAAAGGCCAAGTGTTCTTAAGGACACTTGGCCAGTTTTATTCGCCTTGCGGCGAGTTATATTGCTTCGCAAGTTTTGAAGGCGAATAAAATAACACTAAAACCGTAGGTTTTAATATCACTTTGCCGTAAGGCAAAATATCACTGTGAGACCTGTCTCACAATATCACTTTTTGAGACGGGTGAAAGGGTTTTATGTTCTCCTAACAAGTGGAATTTGATATACAAGTTCCCTGCTTGTCAAGGTATAAGACAAAACTAAAAAGATGTGTTGAAAATTGAATAAGTCCGTTAAAAACGGACAATAGAAAAAAGGACCTCCTATGGTAGAATGAAAGAAACTACCATAGGAGGTTTTGTTATGCCTTGGTTTTTATACTCAGTTCTTTTTCAAGTTTCACAAGATATTTTCTTATCAAAAGCACATCCTTCATATTCACATTTCCATCTTGATCAACATCGCTTGCGGCTGTATCAATTGTGACTGTAAAACCGGCACAACGCTTGCGGATGCAGAATACATCTTTAAGATTGACCATTCCATCGGCATTCGCATCACCCGCTATGGTATTGCAATATGTGCCGGGGATAAAATAATCGCCGCCGACTTCATATGCGCCTATATCCGGTGAAGAGCCAATATAATTATCCTCTATCCCTGATATCACAGTACCGCCGTCAATAAGTGTAGCATCATTTTCCGGGATAAAATTGCTATTGATATAAAAGTCTGTTCCGAATTTGTTAGTAATAAGCGTTGGTGCATTAGCTCCAACTATAAAATCTGCGTACGGTGCTACGGCGTTGTTTGCAACAACTGTACCTTTTTGAGTGTAGCCGTCAGTTTTCGGCCACCCTTGAATACCCTCGCCGCAATCGAAAACGGTATTGCGGTATATAAGATTGTCTGTGCTGTTTGTGTTTAAAACAATACCGGCCTGTGTCACATTCCACACCACGTTGTTTCGTACAATAAAATTGGAGCAATTGTTATCGAGATAAATACCACAAGAATTGTTACTGTCATGTACCCAGTTGTTGCATATAATGATTCCTTCTCCGTTTCGGTGATAGCCGTATATCACACCGCCGTCACGTGTAAGATACATAGCGTCATAGCAATCGTTGTATTCAATGTAGGTTTTTCCGTATCCGTCGCCATACACGCCGGTATTTATGAAATAGACCAAAAATCTGCCTGATTTATATAAATTGCAATGACTGACGATTGTATCGTATGTATTTCCCTCAATCGATACTGCGGCGTTATATCCACCGCCTATGGCAATGTCGTGAATGTCACAGTTGGTAACGGTGTTACCGGTTCCGTTTATAAGTATTCCGCTGCTCATAGTATAGGCTATTTCGCTGTTTTTCCATGTATTATAATCGCCGCACAGCCGTGTACTGTTATATGCGTTTATATGTGTATTATAACCGTCATTAGTGCGGAAAAAGTCAGAATAAAACACATTAACATTATCAAAAGTGCAGTGATCGGTATCGTGCGCCGTTACCCCACCTCCGATGATATTGATGTTTTCAAAGTTTATGTATTCGCAATTCCAAAGTTCAATAGAATTGTCTCTTTTCTGAATTTGTATCTCGCCACTTTTAGGCTCATTACCATCTTCAGTTTTAACATAAAAATAACCGCTGTTACTGTCATAATAATATTCGTTTGCAATGTCGAGCGCAGCGAGAGAATTGGTAATATAATACCAATCTCCTTCCATGGGTGTGTATGTAACGGAGTTATCGCCGACATAGTCAAATTTCATATATTGTTCAGGAACATACTCTGTCACGATGCGTGCGTATGAAACATACTGCTCATATGTGTACCCCGTCCACAGATACACAGTACTACCGACAAAATTTCCCGGAGGTAACTCATCATCGTATATGCTATAATGATCACTTCCTTTGTCCATCACAGCACGCTCCATATTCAGAAGATCACCGTATGGGGCATTAGGCCATCTTGCCTCAGTAAGAGGAGAATACTTGTTGTTAGTGAAACACACTGCATGTGCAACATCTTCCATCATACCGACATATGCTTTGAATATGCCGTCTTTATATTCTGTCCATTCAGCTGTTATTGGCTCATATGCACTGATATAAACTGCTTCTCCTTCTGCACCTTTAATATTGTACGGCATATCTGATGTTCCATCTGCTTCAAAAAAGACAATATTTTCATTGTAAATTCCGCCCTTGATAATGAGGGTATCGCCAATGGACATTTCATTCTTTGCTTTATTAATAGTCTTATAAGGTGAGGTTTCAGTACCGTTATTGTTATCGCTGCCTATTTCTGCGGATACAAAAATAGTTTTTGAAGTATGCGCTGTTGCAGGTGTAGAAATTGTGGAGAACAAGAAGCAAAGTAAAACACATACTGCTTTTTTCAATGCACGTCCCCTCCTAACGCTATTGTATAATCATTATAGCATACAATAATTTATAACGCAATTGTAAATCTATCGGTTATTCTTTAAGTCATCCGTTGCGGGGTTTTCTATCAGCTTTCCTGATTTTTCAAAGCGTGAGCCGTGGCAGGGGCAGTCCCAAGTGTGTTCAGTGTTGTTCCATTTTAAAGCGCAGCCCATATGCGGACAACGGGGAGCAGTGGGGGTTAGAATATTTGTTACCGCTTCAAGAGCATTAAGTGCAAGCTGTGGATGAATTATCGAGCGCGACGGCGAGAACAACGAGGTGTATTTATTTATCTTGTTTTGAACAAGGTCGGTCATAATATCAGCCGCTATCATACTTGATGTCATTCCCCATTTATTAAAGCCGGTAGCAACATAGAAGTCGGTTGTATTTTTGGAGTATTTTCCAATATAGGGGATACCGTCCAGTGTCATACAATCCTGTGTTGCCCAGCGGTAATTGACCGTTGAGGTAGGATAATGTGCCCTTGCAAACTCTTCAAGCTCCGAGTAATTACCACCTTTTTTGCCGGTACGGTGAGAACCGCCACCGAGCAAAAGATACTTTTTATAATTGCGGAAGGAAAGTCCTTTTTTATCCTCGTCAATATACATTCCGTCAACATCTTTAGCACCTGATAAGCATAACACATAAGAGCGGTGCTGATACATTTTAAGAAAATAATTGCCGTGCTTGTTCAGTATCGGAAAGTGAGTTGCAACTATAGTTTTATCAGCGGTGATTTTGCCATTGTTAGTTATTGTTGAAAATCCATCAAAGGATATCGCTTTTGTGTTTTCATATATATTAAGCTCCTTTACAATGTGCTTTATAAACTTCAATGGATCAAATTGTGCCTGATTTTTAAATTCGACTGCTCCGCAAGTGTGAAAAGGTAAGGGAAGATGCTTTTGGTATTCCGCATTAAATCCAATGCTTTTTAGCGCAGATAATTCCTTTTCAAGCTTGCTTGAGCTGTTTGTTGAGTAGCAGAAAGCGCTTTTGTATTCAAAATCGCAGTCAATATCCTTTGCCATATCGGCAAATCGTTTAATTGCTTCTTCGTTGGCATCAAGATAAAGTCTTGCTGCCTCCTTGCCGTACTTGCTTACAAGCTTATGATATATAAGCCCATGCTGTGAGGTTATTTTCGCTGTTGTATATCCCGAAACACCGCTAAAGATTCGGTCAGCCTCAATCAAAACACAACTGATGCCGGCTGATTTCAGCATATATGCACAGAGTATTCCTGCCATACCGCCGCCGATAATAAGCACATCTGCCGAGATATCACTCTTTAAATTTTTAAATTGCGGTAGTTTTGTATCCTGCCATACTGAATTCATCATTGATCACCGCTATTATTATGTGATAAATAATATTTATTATTAAAAAAGCCTGACTTTAAAAGTCAGGCTTTGGCTTTAGTAATTTTCAAGCAGTGCTTTATAGAATTCGGAATAATCGGTGCGCTTTTGATTAGTAAAATCAATTGCTTCACGGGGATGGCGGTTTAAAAGACCTGTGAACATATATTGAAGATCATATCCCCAAACAACGCCCTGCTCTTTAAGCTGCAGCATATATTTTTCAATAAACGGAAGAACATGATATACATTATATTTCGGATTTTTGAGGAAACCGAG
>JAXJVX010000062.1:0-2558 GCA_036308305.1 Acutalibacteraceae bacterium
TAATGAATTTAACACACTTGCTATGCAATGGGCGTATAATTCCGAAACTGAGGTTGGAGACATAAATATATTTAACCGCAACGGCAGGGAATTTGTTTTAATAAAAGCTACCGAAAATGGATATGTTGAACTCGCAAGTGGCAAATATAAGGAGATGAAATTTGAATATGAACGATTACACTCGGAAAAAGATAAGAGCGTTTATGGTACTGTTAATGAAATTAGGACTGACAAAAGAACAGATATGTGGTATTTGCAGTATGATGAAAACAGAGGAAATGATGTTAGAGATAGTAAATCGACTGGAAGCAAAGGAATTCAAACTGACTCCTCAGCAGACAATGAACATTTGCGGAGCAGTAATAAAGGAAAATCTATAGATAATGAAGCAGACTTAAATGATGGGTCTGCTTTTTCTAATGGTGAGAAATCTCATAAAGAAGAGCAATTAGATATTATTCTTGAGAATAACCCTGCAAATGACGATTATCACACTTGGATTAGAAAGGTAAGTGATATTCATACTTTTGAAGAAGCACTACAAGACAGCGATTATGAAGGCTGGGAAGAAAGTGGTTTTGACCCTGACTATGATGGCAATGTAGCAAAACAAGCGTTGAAATCAGGCAAGATAACTGTTTATAGTTCATATCCGATAAAGCAAGGTGTTTTTGTTACACCTTCAAAAATGGAAGCGGAAAGTTATTCGGGCAACGGAAAAGTGTATGAAAAAACAGTTTTGTTGACTGATATTGCTTGGATTGATCCAACACAAGGGCAATATGCAAAGGTTGATAACTCTGCTATACAAAATAAAAAAATTACTGTTGATATGAGTGACAGTGACCGGGCAGCAATATTAAAGAATTTCAATATAGATATTTGCAATGTGAGTAATACTTCTGTTCTTGGAATTGATTTTGACAACCTTGAAAACAACATCAAAAGTGCTGTTGAAAAAGATTTGTTAAAAAAACTTAATGAATTAGGATTTTTAAAAAAATACCGTTCGTCTGCAATTGATGTTCAGTTTGAATTGACCGGTAAAGGAATTAGAAAAAGTCTTAATTCACAAGAAAACTCTTACGGTGGAAGCAAGGCAGATTTTGCAAAGGTAATTCTGAACATAGAAAAGTTGCTTGACAATGCTTTGCTAATAGAAACGCACACGGATAAAGGGAAAGGCACACAACGAGAAAACAGGCGCTTGAAGCAAGTTTATGTGTTGATGAGTGCTATGCAAGACGGCCGATATATTATTCCTGTACAGTTTGAAGTGAAGCAGTATGTAGATGACAACAACCGTTTATATCTTGCTGTAGCATTAACAAAAATAGAGACTGGCGTCATGGTCCATACGGCATTTGAAACACAAATGCGGACAGGACTGTTACCAATCTCTAATATAAGTATACTTGAGCTGTTCGCTAAAATCAACCCTAAAGACAAAAATTTCTTAAAATATGTTCCTGATGAATTTTTGAACACCGAACAGCTTAAGGGTAAGAAGCTAGCATTAGAAACAGATAAAAAGAAGTACGCTAAAGTCAGCGACAATGAAAAGTATTCTCTCGACATTGACACAAGCAAAATGACGGCGAGTGAGTTTGTTAAGTCATTAGGGAAAAAATATCATGCACAGTTTGATGCGCTTGATATTGCATATAATAAAAAGAACAGAGTTACAGCGGCGCAATTTGCTTCAAAAGAAGCCATTGCAAATACTCCGCATTCTCCTCTGTTCAACAACAATATATCACAAAAAGTGAAGTTGTCAATAGTAGTATATCCGAAAAATCACAAACTGAAGCAGGGTTAGATAACTCTGCTTTTTCTAATGGTGAGAAATATTCCATCGATATTCCGCTGGAAGGCGAGGTATATGATACTATTCCACCCGGTGAGAAAGCAGCAAGGAAAGTGAGAGTGCCCAAAAAGGTAGACGGTACATATACCAATCGTTTTGTACGCACTATTATGGAACACGGGGATATATCCGAGTATCAGGCAGAGCTGCTGAATGACGGCGTTTGGCATGAAGCAGAGAAGTTCCGCCACAAAGTAGCTGACGATAAATCAGCAAGGAATTAAAGCAGAGGTAGATTGATATGCACTATTTTTAGTTTTTGCTGTAGATAACGGTAAGATCAGGGTGTAACTGCAAAATGGAGGTAGGCACTTCCGGCGTAATAGGACCTTCAAATGCTTTTTTGACAATATCCGCCTTCTTCTCGCCGTTAGCGATAAGCAGTACCTTTTTAGCCTGCATAATTCCGGCGATGCCCATCGTCACCGCAAAGCGAGGAACATCATGCTCACTATCAAAGAAGCGCGCATTAGCGGTAATGGTGGAAGCGTCCAGTTCAACCACATGCGTGTCTCGGATAAAGCACTCGTCAGGCTCATTGAATCCAATATGTCCGTCCAGACCTATACCCAGCAGTTGCAGATCGATACCGCCCACCTCACAGATGTGAGCATCATACTGCCGACACTCCGCATTCAGATCCTCAGCGCAACCGTTGGGGACGTAGGTATTGGCTTTGTCGATATTAATA
>JAXJVX010000063.1:0-1486 GCA_036308305.1 Acutalibacteraceae bacterium
CCTATAAGTCGCCGCTCTTGATTGAACTATAACGCCATCAGCGCAAATATGTCTTTTAAATTTTCCTCCGATACGGCGCTGCCGCCGTTTTGAAGCATATTGAGAATTACTTTATCGTCTTCAGTTTGTATCTCTTTTTCGCTAATTTGTTTAATAAGCGATTTTTCAACTATTCCCATCATAAATTTATATACACCGCGAAGCTTCGCTTTATTGTATCCACCCTGTAAGGTGAAAATCGGAAGATTTTTGGGAAACGCATTGCTTTTGCTAACACTATCAAGCTGTGAGCCGGTACTGCCTAGACATACGCCGCAAACAGCGGCGATTTTATATCTCTTTGCCGCTTTCTTGTATCCCTTTAATATGCTTGCCATAAGCCAGCCGAGGTAGATTATCTCGGTGTCTTTCGAAAGAGCTTTATTTGCTTCATTCAAAGAATACATCGGCAATCCCGACTTTTTTGATAAAAGCTCTGCATACTCTTTTGTATAGCCGGTGTTTGATGTATAAACTATTGCTTTAATATTCATTCTCTATCCACTCCTCAGCTTTGTTCAATATATCTTTGTAGCTTTGTGATAACAGATTTCTCGCATCATCTGCCGTGACCCAACGCATCTCTTTTATTTCGTTTTGATCGGTTATTTTTGGTTCAGTTGTAGCCTCGGCTGCAAAAAGTATAACGCATTTTTCTACTTTTTCACCGATATTAAAATGGGTTTCAGCACGAAAATCAGATATATTGTTGAGTCTTATTCCGGTTTCTTCATATACTTCACGAATTGCAGTATCAATTTCTGTTTCACCACGCTCCATATGACCTTTCGGAAAGCTCCATGTTTTGCTCCCATTTTGAAAAAGCAGTAAATATTCTGTTATTCCGTTTAGTTTTCGATACAGTACGGTACCACAGGATTTTTGATACATCGCTTCTACTGCACTATCAAAATATTGCTCTGCAAAATGCACCGCTGCCGCAATCTCAGCCTGGTGAAAATTTATGCCTATCGGTGCGGCAACAAGCTTGTCCTCAACATCGTTATTTCGGTGGATAATGCCGATAATACGGCAATTGTAGCTTTCTACCGGCTTATCAACGCCCATCAGATAAACATCAAGCTCTTCTCCATCTCCGCCGATGATTCCTTCGATATATCCGTAATTCAGCTCGCAGGTGATGCTGTAATCAGCTTTTTTATGCACATAACCGAGCGGACGGTCGATCTTAATATCTACAATCTTTCCGAGATAAGATTTAACAAGCGCTTTTCGCAAGGTGTAAACGATAAAATCATGCTTTTGTGCGGTGTAAGTTTCTCTGTCATTGCCGGCAAGTGATATTTTCAAATTTTCATATTCCTTTGCAATAGACGGTGCCTTGTTAAGATAATCTCTGAAATTTATGTAATTTATCCATTCCATACTGTCGCTTTGGACTATATGGATAAAGTGCGTTTGAATATTTCCGGTGCCGTCGTAGTAG
>JAXJVX010000064.1:0-2225 GCA_036308305.1 Acutalibacteraceae bacterium
AGGGATAGCCAATATATGCGAGATGTATTTCCAGATGGTTTCATTGCCGGAAGTCAGGATATATGCAGGAGTGTGTATTTGATTTAATATCTGACGATTGAACTCAATTGCCGTACTCTTTAAGTCAGGGCATATATAATCATCAAATTCCTTGCGTTGCTTCCACGCCTGATAACCTGTGTAAAAATTCCCGTCATATAAATGTGTCGAATAGCCAAGAATCTTGTTGCTTGTATCTTCAACGGTAATGGTTTTATCGCCGTCCAAAAGATAGACAGTACCGACAGGTGTGTGTTCGATAATTTTATCTGCACATTCCTGGGCGTATTCTGCGCAGCTGTACCCATCTTTAATGGCTCTAATAAATTCAATAACCTGAGAAACATCTTCAAAGGTATTGGTGGTAGGATTGTCCACAACATAAAAATCTTTATTATGTTTATGACAATATTCACGCAAGCCATCAATCTCACGGCGCTGCCATTTCTCGACATCATACTGGGCGTACTTTTGGTTTTTGGGAGAGTTGTTGATTCGTTCTTTCAATACCGCCGGCTCTATATATAAGTACAAGTAGATATCATACATATTGCCTTCTTCTTCAGTGAAAGCAATGGTATCTCCAAAAGCATAGTGTCCGTCCATTATGAAATCTTTTTTAGAAAGCATAATATTCGCTACTGCTTTTCGGTCTTGCTCACGAATGTATTCGGGCTGTTTGTCAAAATCCGGATCATATTCACGGAGAAGCTTACTGCCTACAAGAACTTCGATAAAGTCAATCCTATCCAAAATATGTGTTTTACCCGATGTGGGCATTCCGTATAAACCAATCCTCATAGCGTCTCCTTATAGCAATAATTTCGGTCAAACTGTAAGTTAATCTTTTCCAACTCCCAAAAGGTCATACCGCTTGGACCTAAGGGAGGTAAATCAATACAATTGCCGCAATAATATACTTTACCGTTAGCAAAGAAATAGTTATTTGTGCCTGCGCCGCATTGACCGCCGTACATTGTGCAATCCTTTCCGCCGCGTCTGACCGGAATATATCTCTCTGCATATGTAAGAAAATCTCGATACTGCTGCAATGTGATTCCGTATTTACCAATCATTCGTGAAAAAGTTACTCTTGTACCGTACTTTGAAAAGAATGCGATTATTTTATCGGCATTTTCAAGGCTTTCTTTGCCGACAGTGGCGTTAAATGTGGGATAATGACCTGTGATACTTTTATAATGCTCCACATTGGAAACAGCACTGTCAAACGAATTGCAACGGTAATAATCGTGTAGTTCCTTGTTTCCGTCTATCGAAAATCCGACATTAATATGATGATCTTCTAAAAATCGAATATCATCATCCGGAAGGCGAATCGTGCCGTTTGTGATCGTATAAGCACTTATGAAAGGATTGTCTTCGATGTATTTGATGTAGCTTTTCAAAAGCTCCCAATCTAAAAAGCCTTCTCCGTTTCCGACAAAACCGATTTTGAATTTCTGCGTAGCATACGCCTTAACATTATCAAGAATTTCAAAGACATTCATATCGGAGGATTCGATTTTGCCCTTCTCTCTAAAGTGGCAATACCGACAGGCAAGATTACAGCGGTTATTGATTGATATACATATTCTGTTTATCACTTCTCAACCTCCTAAATTGGGTTGCCGCAATCCGCAACCAAGTCTAAGTCTGATTACGGATTGCGTTCCATTAGTTATTGGTTATGCGTTTACAAGATTAAAGATAGTTGTGCAACCAGTCAGGCATATCGGGATCGTCCTTCTTCCAAGAATCCACTGCCTTTTCATCGGTTTCCCAACTGTTTTCGTGACCGTCAAAGAACTTCTGGCGATGGCACTTGTATTTTACTACTTCGTCACCCTCGTCACGGTATTCGTTGTGGTAGTAATTTTGTTTGCCGTAACCTTTCCATTCATTTGTGGTATAAATGTTTTTCATAACGACCATCCTTTCGTGTATTGAAGTTATGTATGATAAGAATCAGGCACTTTCCGATTCTCAGCGTGTGCTCTTTAACAAGGCGTTGATTCCAAATGCAGCTATATTTAATACTGCGATACCAACCGAAGCAGCAACTACTCCTCTTCTAAATTTTGACGGACGGAATATATGAACGGTTTCGTTCTCGTCATTTTTTGCTTGAGGTACTTCCTTTGCCGGAACTTCATCAATTTCGGCATCGGCAGTTTTCTCTTCTTTGG
>JAXJVX010000065.1:0-6782 GCA_036308305.1 Acutalibacteraceae bacterium
AATCCGGTCTGTTTTTCTGTATAAAAAGCAAAAATACGGCAGGGGTCTTCCCTGCCGTAAATTCTTTATCAATTAAACTGTTATTTCAGCAAATCAGACATATTATAAAGTCCTGCTTCTTTTCCTTTAAGATATACGGCGGCGGAAATTGCGCCGGTTGCGAATATCTCCTTGCTGCGTGCTGAGTGTGAGAGTGTAACTATCTCATCACGACCGGCAAAAATTATCTGATGCTCACCCACGATAGTGCCGCCACGGATAGCGTGCATGCCTATCTCCTTTTTCTCACGCTTTGCACGGCGTGAGTGACGGTCATATACAAGCTCCTTTTCGTTTTCAGAGCCTTCGATGACTGCATCCGCAAGCATTAAAGCCGTTCCGCTGGGAGCGTCAAGTTTCTGGTTATGGTGCGCTTCAACTATTTCGATATCAAAGCCGCCAAGCACCTCGGCCGCTTTCTTTGCAAGTTCTGCCAGCAAGTTTACACCAAGCGACATATTGTAGGTAAAGAATACGGGGATGGCTTTTGCAGCGCTGTTGACAAGCTCGATATGCTCCTTGTCAAGACCGGTTGTGGCAACAACTGCGCCGATGCCGTTTAACTTTGCATATTCAAGCACATCAGAAAGTGCGCTCGGATGCGAAAAATCAATTATCACATCAGCCTTCTCGGTTACTTCCTCGACAGTTTTATAAACAGGGAATTCCGCGTACTTAACACCGCTTATGTCAATTCCTGCAACGATACGGCAATCCTCACGGGTAGAAAGACAGTTGCTGATAACTCTGCCCATTTTTCCGCTGCAGCCGCATAAAATTATATCAGTCATTTTATTTGTCCTTTTTAAATCTGTATTTAGCAAAGGCCGTGCTTTTTGAGTGATGCTGTAAGCTTCTGCTTTGATGCATCATCCATCTCATAAAGCGGCATGCGACACGGGCCTACTTTGTAACCCATAATGTTGAGCGCTTCCTTTACGGGGATTGGGTTTACATCAATAAACAGATCATTTATAAGCTGCAAATACTCAAGCTGAAGCTTTGATGCCGACGCATAGTCACCTGCAAGACACAGAGTGGGGATATCATGCGCTGCTCTGGGCGCAACATTGGAAAGTACCGAGATAACACCTTTGCCACCAAGCGACATAATAGGAACTATCTGGTCGTCATTGCCTGAATAAACCTGGAGGTTATCGCCGCAGAGCTCCATTGTTTTAGCAACTGATGAGATATCACCGTTTGCTTCCTTTGTAGCTACAATATTCTTATGCTTTGAAAGTTCAAGATAAGTTTCCGGTTTGATATTGCAGCCTGTTCTTGAAGGAACATTATACAGTATCATAGGTATATTAACTCGGTCAGCAACATAGTTATAATGTGCAATAAGACCACGCTGTGAGGTTTTGTTGTAATAAGGTGTTACAAGCAAAAGTGCATCAGCGCCAAGACGCTCTGCTTCCATTGAAAGATCGGCTGCAAATGCGGTTTCGTTGCTGCCTGTGCCCGCAACTACCGGAATTCTACCCTTTACGCACTCAACGGTGAACTTGATAACATCAGCGTGCTCAGCGTGTGACATTGTTGCTGATTCGCCGGTAGTTCCACAGGTGATGATAGCATCAGTACCGCCTGCAATCTGCATTTCAATGAGCTCTTCGAGCTTTGTGTAATTAATAGATAAATCGTCGTTCATAGGTGTTACAAGAGCAACACCTGCGCCGGTAAAAACAGTGTTCTTCATAAAGATCGCTCCTTAGTCCATATAGCCCTTGGCGCAAAGCAGCTCTGCCATCAATACGGCACCGCCTGCAGCACCACGGAGAGTGTTATGTGACATACATACAAATTTATAATCGAACTGTGTATCCTCACGCAGTCTGCCGATGTGCACTGACATTCCGCCTTCAACATCACGATGCAGCTTTGTCTGCGGGAAGTTATCTTCATCATAGTAATAGAGGAAATGCTCTGGTGCATGAGGAAGTTTGAGTTCCTGCGGAACTGATGAAAATTCACGCCAGATCCGGATTGCTTCCTCTTTAGTAGGCTTTTTGCCTTCTTCAAATCTTACAAATACTGCACCGAAGTGACCGTCTGACACAGGTACACGCAAGCACTGTGCAGTAAAGTTCGGACTGCTTGCAGATACGATTTCGTCACCCTCTACCTTGCCCCAGATCTTGAGCGGTTCTTTTTCTGATTTTTCTTCTTCGCCGCCGATGTAGGGGATAACATTGTCTGTCATCTCAGGCCATGTGTCAAAGGTTTTGCCTGCACCCGAAATTGCCTGATATGTGCAAACAAGCACGTCTTTAACGGTATAGCCTGCCTTATCGAGCGGATAGAGTGCCGGAACATAGGACTGCAAAGAGCAGTTTGATTTAACTGAAATGAAGCCTCTCTTTGTGCCAAGGCGCTTTTTCTGTGCTTCAATGATCTTTGCATGGTCATGGTTAAGCTCCGGTACGATCATTGGAACATCGGGAGTGAAGCGGTGAGCAGAGTTATTTGAAACAACCGGAATTTCAGCCTTTGCATATTTCTCCTCAAGCGCTTTGATCTCATCCTTCTTCATATCAACTGCACAGAACACAAAATCAACAAGCTTTGCTATCTCATCAATATCAGCAGTTGCATCAAGCATTACCATACCTTTATATTTCTCGGGCATCGGAGTTTTCATTGCCCAACGGCTGCCAACTGCTTCTTCATATGTCTTTCCCTTTGAACGGGGCGACGCTGCAAGAGCTGTTACCTTAAACCACGGATGGTCTTCCATAAGTGTGCAGAAACGCTGACCGACCATACCCGTAGCGCCGATGATACCCACATTATAAGTTCTCATAATAATACCTCTTTAATAAAAAAATTCAAAAAATAATAAAAAAACCGGTTTACAACCGGCCATCATTGCAATATAATAGTAATCGTTACAAACGATAGCACTCCATCACAATGATGACAGACACAAAATTATTCACCCTGCATCCAGAGTAAGCCACGCCGATGGACTTCTCTTCGGCAACATCGCCTTTCCCATACGCATCGGGCGACTTTCGGCCAAGTCTTTGCAGATGGTAGTAATCTTTGCTGCGCCTCTATCTTTAACATATCTTATCACAAATAACGGAGATTGTCAATATGCTCAAAAGCGATTTTTATTATGATTTACCCGAAGAATTAATAGCTCAGCACCCTGCACAAAAGCGAGAGTTTTCACGCCTTATGGTGTTGGATAAAACGACGGGAAATGTCGAACATAAGCACTTCTACGATATCGTCGATATGCTGAATTGCGGTGACTGTCTTATACTCAATAATACAAAAGTAATCCCTGCAAGAATATACGGCAAGCGTATCGATACAGGTGCGACAGTTGAATTCCTGCTGCTGAAGGATCTCGGTAACGACAACTGGGAATGTCTTGCAGGTCCGGGTAAAAAAGCAAGAGTTGGGCATAAGTTTGATTTTTCGGGTATTATGAGTGCCGAAGTCGTTGAGGTTTACGACAACGGTAACCGTGTTTTGAATTTTTCTTACGAGGGTATGTTTTATTCATTGCTCGATAAAGTAGGTCAATTGCCCTTACCACATTATATTCACGAAATCCCCGAAGATTACTCACGATATCAAACGGTGTATGCAAAACATGAGGGCTCTGCAGCAGCGCCTACGGCAGGTCTGCATTTTACCGAGGAGCTGCTCGAAAAAATAAAGGACAAGGGTGTTAATATTGGTTATGTTACGCTGCATGTGGGGCTTGGCACATTCCGTCCTGTTAAGGAAGAAATAATCGAAAATCATCTTATGCATTCCGAGCATTATTTTATGCCACAGCAAACAGCCGATCTTATCAACGCAACGAAGCAAAATGGCGGACGGGTGATCTGCGTCGGTACAACGAGTTGCCGCACGGTTGAATCGGTGGCACAAAAGGGTGATATAAAGCAGGACGAGGGAGATACCTCTATATTTATTTATCCGGGCTATAAGTTCAAGTGCCTTGATGCGCTTATCACCAATTTCCATCTGCCTGAAAGCACGCTGATAATGCTTATCTCTGCTCTCGCAGGTAGGGAAAATGTGCTTTCTGCATACAAGACCGCAGTAGAAGAAAAGTATCGCTTCTTCTCCTTCGGTGATGCAATGCTGATAGTATAAAAGATTTATACTATCAGCAGAGAAGAGATAATAGAGAAAAGATAAGAGAAAATGAGGCTTTTTGCTTTGGCAAAAAGCAACCATTTCTTTTCACTCTTCACTTTTATCTTTTCACTCATCGAAGTTTTGCATCTTATATGCTGTAAACTTCGATGATGCGATGTTCATCCTATAAAGGATAAGCAAATGAATAATGAAAAAATGAAGAATTACGGAGAATAAAGATGTCATACAAACTCATAAAAACAGAACATTCCGCACGCAGAGGCGAGTTTACTACAGTGCACGGTACGGTGCAGACACCTGCGTTTATGAATGTTGCGACCTGCGGCGCTATAAAGGGCGCTGTCAGCGCATACGATCTCAAAGATATAAAATGTCAGGTGCAGTTGTGCAATACTTATCATCTGCACGTACGTCCGGGTGATGAGATCGTGTATAAAATGGGAGGACTTCACAAATTCACCGGTTGGGACGGGCCTATCCTTACCGATAGCGGCGGATTTCAGGTATTTTCACTTGCAAAACTTCGCAAGATCAGCGAGGAAGGTGTTGAATTCAACTGCCATACCGATGGTCACAAGATCTTTATGGGGCCGGAGGAGAGTATGCGAATTCAGTCAAACCTTGCGTCTACCATTGCAATGGCGTTTGACGAGTGTGTTGAAAATCCTGCTGAGTATTCCTATGCAAAGCAGTCTTGTGCAAGAACAACACGTTGGCTTGCACGGTGCAAAACGGAAATGCAGCGACTTAATTCACTTGATCGCACAATAAATAAAAACCAGCTTTTGTTCGGCATCAATCAGGGATGTACCTATGAGGATCTGCGCCGTGAACACATGAAGACCATTGCCGATATGGAGCTTGACGGCTACGCTATCGGCGGACTTGCAGTGGGTGAGCCAACCGAGGTGATGTATAGTTGTATCGAGGCAGTTGAGCCGTTTGCACCAAAGGATAAAATACGCTATTTGATGGGTGTGGGTACACCGATGAATATTCTTGAAGGTGTTGCTCGCGGTGTTGATCTTTTCGACTGCGTAATGCCGAGCAGAAATGCCCGTCACGGTCAGTTGTTCACTAGTAAAGGCATTATCAATCTCAACAACGCAAAATATATTGAGGATGAGTCGCCGATAGATGAAAACTGCGGATGTCCTGTTTGCCGCCGTCATACAAAGAGCTATATACGCCACCTGCTCAAAGCGGGCGAGATGCTCGGTATGCGTCTTTGTGTTATGCATAACCTATGGTTTTATAATGATCTTATGGAAAAGATTCGTGATAATCTGGATAACGGCACCTTCACGCAGTATTTAGAGTCCTGCCGTGGTGTGTTGGATAAAAGAATATAGGGAGTGAAAATATGAGCAGCAATGTATGGCTTGTAGTGCCTTGCTATAATGAGCAAGAGGTGCTTAATACAACAGCGGCAGCGTTAAAAGATAAGCTCGGAGAGATGATTTGTGACGGTCTGGCTGAGTCTTGCAGCCGCATACTTTTTGTTGATGACGGCAGCGCTGATAAGACCTGGGATATTATAAGTGCGCTCAGTGCTGAAAACGAAATGTTTATTGGCCTCAAGCTCTCAAGAAACCGTGGTCATCAAAACGCATTGCTTGCAGGTCTTATGTATTCAAAGGGCAAGTGCGATTGTGCTATTTCGCTTGATGCCGATCTGCAGGATGATATTTCTGTTTTGCCCGAATTTGTGAAAAAGTATCAGGAAGGCTGTGAAGTCGTATACGGCGTGAGAAACAGCCGTAAAACCGACACATTCTTTAAACGATCAACCGCTCTTATGTTTTATAAGCTGATGAATTGGCTCGGCACAAAAACTGTGTATAATCATGCTGATTACCGCCTAATGGGTAGCAGAGCACTGAATGAATTAGCGGAGTTTAAAGAGGTCAACCTCTTTTTGCGAGGTATCGTTCCGCTTGTTGGCTTCAGAAGCGATTATGTGTATTATGAGCGGCAAGAGCGTGCGGCAGGTGTGAGCAAATATCCGCTCAAGAAGATGATCTCATTTGCATTTGAGGGTATTACTTCATTCAGCGTAAAGCCGTTAAAACTGATATCATGGCTCGGCGGATTGTTTTCGTTTGTCAGCGTTGCTGGTATTATTTATGCGTTGATATCATTTTTCACAGGCAATGCTGTGCCGGGATGGACTGCAATGATATGCGCCGTGTTCCTTATCGGCGGTATTCAGCTTCTGTGTATCGGCGTGCTTGGAGAGTACATAGGTAAAATTTATTCCGAGGTAAAAAACCGGCCGAGATATATTATTGATGAGATCAGCGAACATAAAAAGAATAAATAAATATAATTTATACTTGAATTTTCGGTTACTATCTGTTATAATCTTTTAGTAACTGAAATTTAGGGGTATCGCCAAGCGGTAAGGCACTGGATTTTGATTCCAGCATTCGTAGGTTCGAATCCTGCTACCCCTGCCAGAAAAAAGCATCCGTTTGGATGCTTTTTTCAATATTATCAAATAGGAGCATTTTATGATTTATACATTAACCTTTAACCCCGCGATTGACTCTGTAATGAAAGTTGATAATTTGAAAAATGGCGAAACCAATCGTTCAAAGTGTGAGCAGATA
>JAXJVX010000066.1:0-4267 GCA_036308305.1 Acutalibacteraceae bacterium
CCTGTAAGATTTACTTATGATAACAACTATTTTAACGATCGTGATCAGGTCATCCCAATTGGCGGATATAACGGAATTATCGAAAAATTACTTGACGGTGCTGAAATACGCCTTGATACTGATTTTTTCAGTGATCGTGATAACTTAGCGGCATCCGCAAAGAAAATTCTTTTTTGCGGCATGATAGACGAATATTTTGGCTATTGCTGCGGTGAGCTTGAATATCGCAGCCTGCGGTTTGAAAATGAAGTTCTTGAAACTGATAATTTCCAGGGAAATGCCGTTGTTAATTACAACGAATATGAAATACCTTATACAAGAATTATTGAGCATAAGCATTTTGAATTTGTAAAGTCAGAAAAAACGGTTATCACTCGTGAGTATCCGGCAAAATGGGAGAAGGGTGATGAACCGTATTACCCCATAAACGATGAGAAAAATGCCGAAATCTATAAAAAATACACAGAGCTTGCAGAAAAAGAGGATAAGGTCATATTTGGCGGCAGACTCGGTATGTATAAATATTTTGATATGGATGACACGATTGCTGCGGCTTTGAAACTTGCCGGCAAGGTGCTGTGATTTATGCATAAAAACATTAAACGCAATTATTTTTACAATATGTTATATGAAATACTTGTGTTGCTTACACCGCTCATCACAACACCGTATATATCACGTGTGTTGCAGCCGGAGGGTGTAGGCTTATATAGTTATTCATATTCTATTGTAACATATTTTATACTGTTTGCCGGCTTTGGCAGCATTGCTTATGGAAGAAGGCAAGTTGCATTTTGTTGCGATGATAAAAAAGCAGTAACAAGAGTTTTTCTCGAGGTGCTTATCCTTCGTGTTTTATTTACTGCAATAAGTATTGTTTTTTATTTGATTTTGATCATCAATTCTGATAACAAGATATTGTTCGCAGCACAGGGTATATTTCTAATTGCCGTAGCATTCGATATTTCCTGGTTTTTTCAAGGACTTGAAGAATTCGGCACAGTAGTTTTCAGAAACATTTTAATTAAGCTGCTTAATATTGTATATATTTTTATCTTTGTCAGATCACAAGACGATCTTATTATTTATGTAATTGGGCTTTCTACAATGACATTGCTTGGAAATATAACAATATGGCCATTACTAAAAAAATACATATGTAAGATATATTTGAATGAACTAAATCCGCTTTGTCATTTTAAAGAGATGCTGCAGCTTTTTGTGCCTACTATTGCAATTCAGGTGTATACCGTGCTTGATAAAACTATGATCGGTTTGTTTTGTGATGATTCTGCAGAAAACGGATATTATGAGCAATCTGAAAAGATCGTAAAAATGGTACTTACGGTAATAACATCATTAAGTGCGGTGATGGTACCAAGAATTTCGTCTACCTTTGCAAAAGGGGACAATGATTCTGTTAAATCATATATGTATAAATCTTATCGCTTCGTTTGGTTTTTAGGATTGCCGATGGTCACTGGTCTTATATGTGTATCGGACTATTTCGTACCATGGTTTTTAGGGGAAGGTTTTGATAAAGCGTCATTGCTTATCAAGCTACTGTCGTTTCTCATTCTTGCGATCGGTCTTAATACGATTACCGGTCAACAGTTTTTGATTTCTACAAAGCGGCAAAATTTTTATACTGTCAGTGTATGTATCGGCGCAGCTGTAAATGTTATATTGAATTTAATTTTAATCCCTCATTTCTTCTCAATCGGTGCCGCACTTGGTACACTTGCTGCCGAAACAATAATTTGCATCGTTCAGTTCATTTATGTATCATACTGGAAATATTATTCTGTAATGAAGATAATGTGTATGTCAGTCAAATATATTGTTGCTTCGCTGATCATGGGAATATGTATTACTGCATTGAAATGGATCGTTTCACAAGACATTATCGGCACCTTTATTCTGATAGTTTCAGGTGTTGCAGTATATACAGCTCTACTTGTTGTTTTTCGTGATGATTTGCTGATGTCAGCTATAAAAGGCATTTTTAAGAAAATCAAGCACAGAGCATAATGCAGTGAATTTCTGCTAAAACTATTTGTATACTAATTTAGGGTTTGTGATAATTATGAGTTTAAAAAGATTACTATGTATATTTTTTTCGGTTGTTGCGATAGCTTCAGCGGTTTTTATATTCAGCAATTCTTGCTTTGCAGTTGAAGCGGCCTCAACGGTCGATGCTGAAATAATGGATGAGCCTATATATACATTCAGCCTTTTTGATTATTTTACCTTTTTAGTATTGGGTATAGCATTGGCATGTGTTTACTTTACATCAAAATATAGATACAATCAAAAGATGATAAATCTTATATTTGCAGGTTGTCTTATTGCAGTTGGTACGGAAACTGTACAGTATTTTAGCGGCTGTATGTCATCAATGGGGGATGTATGGACAGACATTGCCGGACTCCTCACCGGTTTTATTACGGTTTCTGTTATAGTAATACTGATACGGTTAATAAGAATCAAATTAAACCACAAAATAATGGTAAACAAGGGGTAATATATGAAAATAGCAGTCGCAGGAACGGGATATGTCGGCTTGAGCATAGCAACATTGCTTTCGCTTAATCATAAAGTAACAGCGGTGGACATTATTCCGGAAAAGGTTGATTTGATAAACAAAAGAATATCTCCGATAATCGACAAAGAGATAGAGGAGTTCTTTTTAACTAAAGAGTTAGCCCTTACTGCAACACTGGATGCAAAGTCAGCCTACGAAAACGCAGATTTTGTTGTGATAGCAGCACCAACAAATTATGATCCGCAAAAGAATTTTTTTGATACTTCTTGTGTTGAAGAGGTTATTGATCTTGTGCTGAAATATAATAGAAATGCGACCATAGTTATCAAATCTACTGTCCCGGTTGGATACACAGAGTCAATAAGAGCGAAAAAAAGGTATAAGAACATAATGTTTAGTCCGGAATTTTTGCGTGAGGGCAAGGCGCTTTATGATAATTTACATCCGTCTCGAATAATAGTAGGTACGGATATGAATGATGAGCTCCTTGCAAAATCTGCCCGAACGTTCGCAAGACTGCTCGTAAGTGTTGCAGAAAAGGACAATGTAGATGTTTTATATATGGGGTCTACCGAAGCGGAGGCAGTAAAGCTTTTTGCAAATACATATCTTGCACTGCGTGTCAGTTTTTTTAATGAACTTGATACTTATGCAGAGATTAAGGGGCTTGACACAAGAAAAATTATTGAAGGTGTAGGACTTGACCCGAGAATAGGAATGCATTATAATAATCCGTCTTTTGGTTACGGCGGATACTGTCTTCCGAAAGATACAAAGCAGTTACTTGCGAATTATGAGGACGTTCCGGAAAATCTCATCGGTGCTATTGTCGAAGCGAATAGGACTCGCAAGGATTTTATAGCAGACAGAGTACTAAAAAAAGCTGGATATTATGAGGGCTCAAGCGCTTATGATGCTGCTAGGGAAAGAAATGTAACGATAGGTGTTTACCGCTTGACTATGAAAGCAAACAGTGATAATTTCCGTCAAAGCTCAATTCAAGGGGTTATGAAGCGTATAAAAGCCAAAGGCGCAAATGTAATTGTTTATGAACCCTCACTCGAAGATGGTGCTACTTTTTTCGGCAGCAGTATAGTTAATGATCTTGCTTCATTCAAAACCTTGAGTGATGCTATCATTGCAAATCGTTATGACAGTTGTCTTGATGATGTTGTCGCTAAGGTATATACAAGAGATATTTTCAGAAGAGATTAGACATTTGGAGGTATATATGTATAAGCTCAGCAGTGCTGATGTCAGCCTTCTCAACTTGCTTAAAAAGGCTATGTTCGGATATGATGAGCCGATAGAAATCGCTTCATTGAAAGATACATATGATAACTGTACTGTGCACTCAGTGATACCGCTGTGTTTTGATTCATTATCAGGCTTGAGATTAGATGATACCGAAGTCTATGCAGAATGGCGAAATGATACTGTGCTGACTCTTATAAAAAATGATAAGATAATGCGTATTCAGCAGCAGTTGTGTAATACATTTAAGCAGCACGGTATTAAGATGTATGTCATAAAAGGGTGTAGCGCTGCTTATTATTACAAGCGTCCGGAGCTTCGTATGCTTGGAGATATCGATATATTTACAAATATTGAGGATTTTAATAAAGCGTGTTCTTTATTGGAAAAATCAAAATTTAAGCTTATATCAACAACTAATTACCATTACTCATATGTATTTGATGATATTGAAGTTGAATTACACCG
>JAXJVX010000067.1:0-5100 GCA_036308305.1 Acutalibacteraceae bacterium
CAAGAGAACAACAGGTGCGGGAGCTCTCGATTCCTGCATCTTCATTGTGATAGAGCTTCATCGTGCAGCCGATACAATCAAACCCTTTGTCCTTCATTAACTTCGCCGCAAGGGAGGAGTCCACTCCTCCGCTCATAGAAATCAGCGCTTTCATGATATCTCGCAACAACGACCACAGCTCTCACAGTTGGGAAAGAGTGAGTGGTCATATTCAATGCCGTTTTTGTCATAGTAATCTTTGAGAGCATTTTTGATTGCTTCCTCGGCAAGTACTGAGCAATGCAGCTTATGTGCAGGAAGGCCGTCAAGAGCTTCCACAACGGCTTTGTTGGTAAGACTTAAAGCCTCCCCGACAGGCTTGCCCTTAATAAGCTCAGTTGCCATTGAACTGGATGCGATAGCCGAGCCACAACCAAAGGTCTCAAATTTTACATCTGTTATGATGTCATTTTCTATTTTTAGATAGATCTTCATAATATCGCCGCACTTGGCGTTGCCAACTTCACCGATTCCGTCAGCATCTTCAATCACGCCTATATTACGGGGATTGCGGAAATGATTCATTAATTTTTCACTGTATAAAGCCATAATACAACCTCACTTTATAATAAATTCTTTCTTGCCGTTTACAAGATCTCGCCAAATTGGTGAAATACTACGCAAATATTCTACAACCTCTTTTACGGCACTTATTGTGTATTCAATCTCTTCCTCTGTGTTTTCATCACTCAAAGACAGCCGCAGTGAGCCGTGAGCGATATCGTGTACTCTGCCAATAGCAAGGAGCACATGGCTCGGATCAAGAGATCCCGAAGTGCAAGCTGAACCCGACGAAACACAAATCCCCTTATCGTCGAGAAGCAAGAGTAAGGATTCACCTTCAATGCCCTCAAAGCAGAAGTTCACATTGCCGGGCAGTCTCTTTTTTGCATCACCATTGAGGATAGAATGAGGAATCTCCGAAAGTCCGGCAATCAGTTTATCCCGCAAAGCTGTTAATATTTCTGCGTTTTCATCTATACGGCTGCAGGACTCTTCAAGAGCCGCCGCCATTCCCATAATGGCGGGAATGTTCTCGGTGCCTGCACGCTTGCCTCGTTCCTGTGCGCCGCCTTCAATAAGGCTTGTAAGTCTTATTCCTTTTCTTGCATATAAGGCACCTATTCCTTTCGGACCGTGAAATTTATGCGCCGACAAAGACAGCATATCTATATTCTGTTCCTTAACATCAATATGCAGATGTCCAGCTACCTGCACCGCATCGGTATGAAAAATTACACCTTTTTCACGGCAAATGTCACCGATCTCTTTAATGGGCTGAATGGTGCCTATTTCGTTATTGGCATACATAATTGTAACAAGGCAGGTGTTTTCTCGAATGGCTTCACGCACCTCTTCGGGAGTTACAAGCCCGTTTTCATGAACGTCAAGAAGTGTGATTTCAAAGCCTTCCTTTTCAAGTTTACTCAGTGTATGCAAAACGGCATGATGTTCAAAAGCGGTTGAAATAATATGCTTCTTCCCTTTGCTTTTGCCAAATCTTGCGGCAGAAACAATTGCCTGATTATCCGCTTCGCTACCGCCCGATGTAAAAGTGATTTCTCTTGCCTCACATCCAAGCAATTTTGCGATACGCTCACGGGCATTTACAAGTGCCTCGTTTGTTTTCTGTCCTACGGAATGAAGGCTTGACGGATTGCCGTAAATGCTATCCATGTAGGGTAGCATTGCGTTAATTACAGACTTACTCATTTTTGTTGTTGCGGCATTATCAAGATAAATAACTCTTTCTGTCATTTAAACAAACCTTTCTTGTTAAACAGTTCTACGAGCTTGCACTTCCAGCAAAGTATCATGCCGACTATAGCACCGACTCCTGCCTGCAAAATCTGATAAGGCAGTTTGAGAACAGCATATTCCGGTGTGCTGTAAATAAAGGCTCTGCCGAGAGAATAACCTACTACCATAATAACGGCACCGATCGTTACACCGATTCCGGAAGAGAGCACCGGATGCTTTTTGAGTACGTAATGGGAGAATATCGAAATTACTACCGCCTGCAGGCCGTGAGTTACGAGGGAAACAAACATCGGAAGCGGATAGAAGAATAAGTCGCCCAAAAAGGCGCCTACACCGCCGACCATAAATGCGGCTAGAGGATCTAATATGATGGCAGCGGTACAGATGATAATATCATTCATATACAGATGACCACCGGGAACAGGAACGCCAAATGAACTCATTGCTACATTAAGTGCCATAAAAACAGCGGTAATGCACAACCAATAGGTTGTACGCTTAATATTTTGATTTTTTTCAGCAGACATAACAGTAAACTTCCTTTCTTCAAAAAGACCGGCGCCTTAGTCTAAGGCACCGGTGCTTTTCATTATTCTGCAAATAGCGGTGTCGATAAATATCTGTCGCCGGTATCGGGCAAAAGTACTACAATGGTTTTGTCTTCGTTTTCAGGGCGTTTCGCAAGCTCTATAGCCGCAAAGGTAGCAGCACCGGAAGAAATGCCTACAAGCACACCCTCACTCTTGCCGATTAGTTTTCCGGTAGCAAAAGCGTCCTCGTTGGATACGGGAATGATCTCGTCGTAAATGCCGGTGTTAAGAACATCGGGAACAAAGCCTGCGCCAATGCCCTGGATCTTATGAGGTCCAGCGACACCTGTGGACAGTACCGCAGAGGTGGCAGGCTCGACCGCTACAACCTTGATATTGGGATTTTTAGATTTAAGATATTCACCAACACCTGTTACTGTACCGCCAGTACCTACGCCTGCAACAAAGATATCCACCTTTCCGTCCGTATCTTCATAAATCTCAGGACCCGTATTTTCCCTGTGTGCTTTTGGATTGGCAGGGTTTACAAACTGACCGGGGATAAAGCTGTTTGGAATTTCTGCCGCTAATTCTTCAGCCTTTGCGATAGCACCTTTCATTCCCTTGACGCCTTCGGTAAGGACAAGCTCCGCACCGTATGCCTTCATCAGTTGACGGCGTTCAACCGACATCGTTTCAGGCATTGTCAGTATAATGCGGTAGCCTCGTGCCGCCGCTACAGATGCAAGACCAATTCCTGTGTTACCGCTTGTGGGCTCAATAATAACCGAATCGGGCTTCAGCTTGCCGCTTGCCTCGGCATCGTCAATGATTGCTTTGGCAATACGGTCTTTAACAGAACCTGCGGGATTGAAATATTCAAGTTTTGCAACGATCTTCGCTTTAAGACCTAAGCTTTTTTCAATATGTGTGAGCTCAAGAAGGGGGGTTTTGCCGATAAGCTCTGTGGCAGATGTATATATTTTTGACATAATAATTACTCCTTTACTGCATCAAAACCGCCCTTAAGGTCGGCGATAATATCATCAATATGCTCGATTCCAATGGAAAGACGAATGGTGTTAGGCTTAATGCCCTGATCAGCAAGCTCCTCTTCGCTGAGCTGGCTATGGGTGGTGGTTGCCGGGTGGATGACAAGGCTCTTGGCATCGGCAACATTCGCAAGCAGAGAAAAAATTTTAAGGTTGTCAATAAATTTGTGAGCCTCTGCCTGGCCACCTTTGATTTCAAATGTAAAAATTGAACCGCCGCCGTTTGGAAAATATCTCTGATATAGCTCATGGTCGGGATGGTCTGGGAGCGACGGATGATTAACCCTTTCAACCTGCGGATGATATTTTAGGAATTCAACCACCTTTTTGGTGTTCTCTGCGTGACGTTCCAAGCGAAGTGACAGAGTTTCAATGCCCTGTAAAAGCAGGAACGCTGCAAAGGGAGAAATAGTTGCGCCCGTATCACGCAAAAGTATCGCACGAATATAGGTAACAAACGCGGCAGGGCCTACCGCCTTAACAAATGATACACCGTGATAGCTGGGGTTGGGATCTGCAATAGCAGGATATTTTCCGCTTGCCACCCAATCGAATTTACCCGAGTCAACAATTATACCGCCAAGGGTAGTACCGTGACCGCCGAGGAATTTAGTAGCAGAATGAACTACGATATCTGCTCCGTGCTCGATGGGACGGATAAGATACGGAGTGCCAAACGTGTTATCTACAACAAGCGGCAAACCGTGCCTATGTGCAAGTTCTGCTAAAGCATCGATATCGGGAATATCGCTGTTGGGGTTGCCAAGTGTTTCGATGTAGATGGCTCTTGTATTATCCTGAATTGCCGCCTCAACTTCTGCAAGATCATGAATATTCACAAAGCTTGCGGTAATGCCGAAGTTGGGAAGCGTGTGTGCCAGCAGATTGTAGCTGCCGCCGTAGATGGTCTTCTGTGCTACAAAATGGCCACCGTTTTGACCGAGGGCCTCAAGGGTATATGTAATTGCCGCCGCACCCGAGGCGAGTGCCAATGCCGCTACACCGCCCTCAAGTGCTGCCACGCGCTGCTCTAAAACATCCTGTGTGGAGTTAGTAAGCCTACCGTAGATATTACCGGCATCTGCAAGACCAAAACGTGCCGCTGCGTGAGCGGAGTTTTTAAATACATACGATGTGGTTGCATAAATCGGCACCGCGCGGGCATCGGTTGCGGGATCGGGATTTTCCTGACCCACGTGGAGCTGTAAAGTTTCGAATTTGTAATTAGACATAATCATTATTTCCTTTCATAATCGAATATTTGATGTGTTTTTGATGGTTATATACATCGACACATTCGACCAAATCGGAAGTTTGCTCTGACGAGCTTTTCAAAATAATTTTCCATGAGATTTCTTACCTGCCTTACAAAAAATAAAAACCGGAAGACTCCGATAAAGTCTCCCGGGCGTAAGAGATTGCTATTCCGCCAAAATTAGGCGGCACAAGGGTTTACTCTTTGAGTGGAGAGTACATCGGAAAGATAAGCGCAACAAGTCATGCACATGAGCTGGGTCCACATGCACATCTCCATCATCATAGTAGTGGTGATAGTGTTTTGCTTTTTCATAACCGCGTTCTCCTTTCTTTTGAATTACCTACCATTTGGGTTGGTATAAGCATAACACACATTACCTACCTTGTCAAGAGGTAAATGAAAAAATTTCTAAAATTTTTTTACAAAGTTTGACTTTCACAAACAAGTCAACAGCGATCGG
>JAXJVX010000068.1:0-2949 GCA_036308305.1 Acutalibacteraceae bacterium
CTCTTATAGGAGTCTATCTGTAAACGGAAACATACCTTATGCGGAAGCAAGTGAAATTGCTTTTGGATATGATGATAACTGGCAAACACTTTCTTTTGATAAATATATCCTTTTAAACGAAGGAGAAAATGAAATTGAGCTAACCTGTACATTAGGCAAATCTGCAGATTTGTTGGATTCAACAAATAAAGTGATTACAGATTTGAATAATCTATACAGCAGTTTGCTTATGATTGTTGGTACTGAACCCGACAATTATCGTGATTATCATTTGGAAGATGAAATTCCAAATCTTAAGGAAAATATTGAAGCAATTGCTAAAAATATTGATACTCTTTGCGATGATATAATTACTGTTTTTGGTGAAAATAGAGGTCAAATTTCAGCACTTTTGGATGCTTCACGCCAACTTGAAAGTATGGCAGCTGATATTCGTTCCATAACTAAAGGTAGCCGTATGGGAAGATTGAAATCCAATATTTCCTCAATAGCATCTTTTGCTACCAAACTGCAAGGTGGACCATTGCAACTGGATTCTTGTGTATTAATCGGTGAAGATGCAGTGGACTTACATAGCGAGAAGTTTTTCAAAAAACTTAAATACTCGATTCTCCGCTTTGCATCATCTTTTGTAGCTGATTATAATGCGGTTTTGGGTAAAGAGGGAGAGAAAACTATCTCAGTATGGATTGCAACGGGCAGAGATCAGTTGCAGGTCATTAAGGGAATGATAGAAAGTGATTTCTCTCCCAAACATAACATAAATGTAAAATTACAGCTTGTAACCGGTTCTGTTATTCAGGCAACACTTGCCGGTAAAGGTCCTGATGTAGCTCTTGGGCGCTCGGAAACGGATGTTATGAATTTTGCAATTCGTAATGCTATTTGCAATTTAAAAGATTTTGAAGATTATGAGGATATAATTTCTCGTTTTTCAAAAACAGCAATGGAACCGTTTACCTATAAGGATAGTGTCTATGCTATTCCTGCTACACAGAGTTTCGATATGATGTTTGTGCGTACAGATATTTTCAAACAGTTGGGTCTTGATGTGCCCGAAACATGGCAGGAACTTATAACAGTTACTATTCCGGTATTACAAAGAAAAAATCTTTCTGTAGGCTTGGGCGTACTTAACAAATCAGCCAATATCAATGCTTCTAATCTGTTTTATACTCTTCTTTATCAAAATGGTGGTTCTCTTTACACAGAGGATAGACTTAAAACAAATATGGCTACATCATCTTCTTTAGAAGCTTTTGATAGAGCGGTATCTTTCTATAGGGAATATAGTATTCCGCAAGAATATGATTTCCTTAATCGTTTCAGAACAGGCGAAAGTCCCCTGATTATTGATAATTATATAAATTACAACAATATTAAAGCAGGTGCACCCGAACTTGAGGGATTATGGAAGATGTATCCTATCCCAGGCACCGAAAACAATGGTGAAATAAATAGAACTCAACTTATGTCCAGTACTGGTGAAGTAATATTTAAAAACGCTAAGGATAAAAACGCTTGTTGGGAATTTATAAAGTGGTTTACTTCTTATGATGCGCAGTTAGAATATGGAATAAATATTGAGGCGGTATTAGGACCTTCCGGTAGATATGCTACGGCAAACCTTAATGCTATGAAAGGTCTTGGTTGGAACTACTCGCAGTTGACTTTGCTTGAAGAACAAAGAGCAAATAGTCAGTCTTTTGTACATATACCGGGAAGTTACTATACAGCAAAGGAAATTAACAATGCTATTGTTAGTTCTTCTACTGATACCTCTATGATTCCAAGAGAAAAACTTTTAGAAGCTCTTGAATTAATTGATAACGAGCTTGAAAGAAAAAGAGAAGAATTTGAAAAATAATTCAGCCAATAGACGCTTTGGCTATTAAAAGTGGTGAATTTTTTGAAAACAAATAAATTGAAGCCTTCTGTATGGAAGCAAATAAGTGCGGACAGAGATAGTTATATAATGATGCTTCCTTTTTTGTTGTTTTTTCTGATATTTACAGTAATACCGATTTTGGCAGCGGTTGTGCTTAGTTTTACGGATTTTAATATGCTGGAATTTCCGTCGTTTATAGGTTGGGAAAATTATTCCCGTCTTTTTATGGAGGATGAAGTTTTCCTAAAAGCATTAAAAAATACCTTAATTTTGGCACTTATCAATGGTCCGCTTGGTTATATTGTTGCATTTTTTGTTGCATGGCTTATAAACGAGCTTAATTCTAAAATCAGGGTAATAGTGACACTGATTTTCTATGCACCGTCAATTTCCGGTAATATATATTTTATCTGGAAGTTCTTGTTTAGCGGAGATGCTTACGGTTATATAAACGGTTTCCTATTAAAAATGGGGATTATAAATGAGCCAATATTGTGGTTATCTGATCCTGATACAGCTTTAATAGTAATTGTTGTTATACAATTTTGGACTTCTTTAGGAGTAAGCTTCTTGGCATTCATAGCAGGTTTTCAGTCGGTAGACAAAGCTCAATATGAAGCCGGTGCTATTGACGGAATTAAAAACAGATTTCAAGAGTTGTGGCATATTACAATACCAAATATGAAGCACATGCTTTTATTTGGTGCTGTTATGCAGATTGCAAATATGTTTTCTGTAGGTCAGGTAACACAGGAACTTACAGGTGGATATTTAAGTATTGAAGGTTCAACACTTACTATCATTAATCATATGACCGATTATGGTACAGTTCGTTATGAAATGGGATATGCTTCTGCAGTAGCGGTAGTGTTATTCTTACTGGTATGGGCTACTAAAAAGATAGTATTTAAGTTGCTTAGTTGGTAAAGGAGAGAGATTATGAAATCAAAAAAAGTAAATCGCTCTCTTTTCGGGACGATAGCTATAACCCTTATCTTATTTGTGTTAGGTGCATTTATGGCACTTCCTATGGTTTATGTTTTTACATCAGCCTTTAAGCC
>JAXJVX010000069.1:0-2458 GCA_036308305.1 Acutalibacteraceae bacterium
ATTTATATGCGAGGAATAGATTTTGTTCAGTTATCTACCTCTTTGCTTTCTGATATAGATTCGTCTGTCGGAGGAAAAACGGGATGCGATCTGTCAGCGGGTAAAAATCTCATAGGCGCATTTCATCAGCCTATTGCGGTGATAATTGATACCGATACGCTTGCTACTTTACCTAAAAAGTATTATAACGACGGTATGGGTGAAGCAATAAAGTACGGATTTATCCGTTCTTCGGCGCTTTACAATGCAATAATGAACGGATATGATCTTGATGAGCTTATATATGAATGTGTTGATATTAAGCGTGTCATAGTTGAAAATGATGAGTTTGAGCACGGTGAGCGAAAACTGCTCAATTTTGGTCATACGCTTGCTCATGCAATCGAAAAGTATTATAATTTCAGCGGCTATTCGCATGGCGAAGCGGTTGCCATCGGTATGGTAATGATGACAAGGGCTGCAGAAAATAACGGCCTTTGTGAAGCAGGCCTTACCGATAAGGTCATAGCAGCATGCCAAAAATGTGATCTGCCGACAGAGTGTGATGCAGATATGAAAGCATTGTTGAAAATCTGCCTCAATGATAAAAAGGCTCATGCAGACAGCATTGACATCGTTATATCTGATAAGCTTGGTTCTGCATTTACATATACATTAAAAACGGATATGTTAGAAAATTTCTTCGGAGTAGAATAATGAATATAGAAATCTTTAAAAATCCGCTTACGGGTGCGGTTGATTCAGTACCGTCCAAAAGTGTGGCACACCGAGCAATAATATGCGCTCTTTTATCCAAAAGCGTGTGTGAAATCTCTCCAATTGATATGTCGGATGATATGAAAGCCACCATCAATGCGGCAGTTTCTTTCGGTGCTGAATATAAATATGATAACAGAGTACTTGTTATTGATAGCCGCAATGCATTCAATGCTTCTGTTGCAAAGATAGATTGCTATGAGTCAGGCTCAACTATGAGATTTATCACAGCTGTTGCAGCAACAATGGGGATTACAACCGAATTTATCGGACACGGTAGATTGCCTGAACGCCCGATGACTGATTTTTATGATCTTTTTAAAAGCCACGGTGCAGTGCTTTCAAGTGATCATCTTCCACTTACTTCAAGCGGTAAATTGAAACCGGGCGTATACGAAATTGGTGGAAATGTCAGTTCACAGTACATAACTGGGTTACTTTTGGCACTTGCAACATTAGATGGCGATAGCGAAATTGTTTTGACTACTCCATTGCAGTCCGAGGGATATGTTGATATCACTATTGATGTACAAAGAAAATTTGGTGTGATAATAGATAAGACCGGTAAAGGTTATAGAATTAAGGGAGGTCAGCAATACTGCGCTGATAAATTCAATGTTGAGGGAGATTGGTCACAAGCGGCCTTTTTCCTTTGTGCAGGTGCTGTGTGCGGCGACTTGAAGGTAAATAATCTTTATCTCGATTCATTGCAGGGCGATAGGGAAATATTCAATATTTTAAGGCGAATGGGTGCAGATATAGCCGAAGAGGCTGATGGCATAAGATGTAAAAAAAGCACACTTGCCGGGGCAGAACTTGATGTTTCGCAGGTGCCCGACCTTGTTCCTGCAATTGCAATGGCGGCTGCTTTTGCAAACACAAAAACCAGAATATATAACGCTGAGCGGCTTCGCATAAAGGAAAGCGACCGTATCAAATCTACTTGTGCAGCTCTTGAAAGTTTTGGTTGCAAAACAGAGGAATTCAGTGATGGATTTTATATCATGCCTTCAGAATTACACAGCGGAACTGTTGATTGTGCAAATGATCACCGTATCGCTATGGCTTATTCTATGATGAGCAGTAGACTTGGCGGCAGAATCAACGGATGTGAATGTGTAAAAAAATCTTATCCTGATTTTTATGCTGATTTTGAAAAAATCGGAGGAAAATACAGTGTCATTGATAGGTAATAAATTAAAAATCGAAATATTCGGTGCGTCACACGCAGAATGCATCGGTGTTAATATTTACGGCTTTCCGAAAAACTTCTCTGTTGATTTTGATTCCATTATGGTTCAGATGGCACGCCGCGCACCAGGTAATGGCGCATATGGCACCACGCGTAAAGAACCGGATATTCCGGTAATTGAAAGCGGAATTGAAAACGGTGTCACCAATGGCGAGGTTATAAAAGCGGTTATTTATAATACCAATCAGCATTCAAAGGATTATGAGAATTTGAAGATAGTGCCGCGTCCCGCTCATGCTGATTATACTGCTTATGTGAAATTCTGTGGGAAAGAGGATATGCGAGGCGGTGGTAAATTTTCGGGTCGTCTTACTGCACCACTTGTTTTTGCAGGTGCTCTGTGCCGTCAATTACTTAAAACCAAAGGCATTGAAATAGCAGCGCATGTCAAATCAATAGGCGACATAAACGACGATTCGTTTGATTATGTAAACCCAAGCAGAGATCTGA
>JAXJVX010000070.1:0-1269 GCA_036308305.1 Acutalibacteraceae bacterium
CTTCAAATAAATCAATCGTACCTCCGAAAAGTCCCGAGCCTGTAATAATTTCATCTCCGGAAGAGAGAATATTTAACAGAGACATTGTTACAGCCGCCATACCTGATGAACAGGCTATCGCTCCGATTCCGTGTTCAAGAGAGGCTATTCGCTTTTCAAACGAGTCCACCGTAGGATTGCTTATTCGTGAATAGGCATATCCCGGTGCTTTGTTGTTGAAAACTTTTTCAAGCTGTTCGGGAGTTCCGTGAGAAAACGCACTGACCTGATAAATGGGCGTTACGGTTGCTCCCGTTACAGCATCGCCGTCAAAGTTACCGTGCAGCAACGCAGTATTGAATTTCATTTAATCACCCACCTTCTTATACACCATATATAAATATGTGCCTTCTGCTTATTTTGCTACGGATATTATAACTTACTTAACATAGTAAATCAATAGGTTTTATATATTTTCGTTGCATTGCATAGTATTTCGATAGGTTTTCGAGTTATTTTTGGAAAATTAACAATATTGACTAATATTTTAAATATGATATACTACTAATATAGTAGGTTTTATATGCAATAAAGGAGGTAATTCTGTGAGAATTTCAACCAAAGTAGAATTCGGCATTATAGCTATGATTGATATAGCGATATACTCAGAAAATAACGAAGCGGTGACTGTATACAGCATTGCAAAGCGTCAAAACATTTCGGGTAAATACCTTGAACAGATACTCACTGTACTGCGACAGGCACATTTAATCCGTGGTTTAAAAGGCTCAAAAGGCGGATATATAATTACAAGACCTGCAAAGGATATTACTTTCAAAGAAATAATAGATGCTCTTGATGTTACCGTGTTAAGCGATGTAGACTTTCTTGATCAGGAAGATTCTGTTATTGCAAGCACCGTAAATATCAACCTTTGGGACAAGCTGACCGATTATATGCAGAAGTTTGCCCTGAATCTTACACTTGCAGATATTATTGAGCAGTGCCACAAATCTATGGAACAAAAATCAGAAGAGCTGATGTATTATATCTGAGTAATCAATGAATAATTCTATAAAGCAAATAAGCGTCGGTTAATTCCGACGCTTTTTATATTGTTTGAAATTTGAGATGATATCGCAGGTACGCTTGATATCATCATCGCTGTGAGATGCCGATACAAACATAGCCTCAAACTGGGACGGTGCCACATAGATCCCGTTCTCCAGCATGTAGCCGAAGTATTCTGCATAGGCTTCCGTATCTGCGGACACCGCACCGGCGTAATCC
>JAXJVX010000071.1:0-2111 GCA_036308305.1 Acutalibacteraceae bacterium
GAGAATGTTTCGTTTTTCGATTGCGAGCAGAAAGGAGAGGAAACGATGAAAACACTAATACTTACCTGCAATACAGGAGAAGGACATAACTCCTGTGCAACCGCCATAAAAGAATATTTCGAAAGCAATAGAGAAGAGTGTTATATTAAAGACGGGCTTGGTTTTATCTCCCTTAAAGTATCTCATATGATTTCTTGGGGGCATACTTATATCTACCGCCATTTACCGAGACTTTTTGAACATGGGTACGGATATTCTGAAAGACACCCTGACCTGTTTCGTTACGGATCCATTGTGTACAAATTTATCGGTCAAGGTGCGGAAAAGCTTTTTGCATGTATTTCTGATGGAGATTACGATACTGTAATATGCACACACGTGTTTGCTGCCCTAATGCTCACCCAAATGTTGGAGCAGCATCCAATGAAAATCAAAACGGCTTTTGTTTCTACTGACTATACCTGCAGTCCTTGTACGCAAGACTCAAACTTGGATTTGTATTTTATTCCCGGAGAAGAATTTACAAACGATTTTTTGTGTGATACCATTACAAGAAACAAACTTGTTCCGATCGGTATCCCCGTAAGACAAATGTTTTATCAAAGGTCAGGCAAAAGGGATGCGAAGATTCGCGTTGGAGTTGATCCCAATCACAGACACCTGATTATGATGTGTGGAAGTATGGGGTGCGGTTCAATGACAAATCTCTTACACGATTTGGAGCTTCAGCTTCCTGAAAAATGGGAAATAACCGTAATCTGTGGGCGAAATCAGAAGCTTGAAAAGAAGCTGAGTTTACGGTATCAAGTACATAAGAACATACATATCAAAGGGTTTGTGAAAGATATGGGAGAAATGATGGACAGCGCTGACCTTTATCTAACAAAACCAGGCGGACTCAGTGTGACTGAGGCAAAAACGAAGGAGCTGCCCATGGTATTCGTTGATGCTGTGGCAGGGTGCGAGGAGTACAATCTGAGATATTTCGTTAGCAAAGGCGGTGCTGTAACAGGTTCAACCAATGTGGAGCTGACAAAACGCTGCTTGGCATTAATGGGCAATGAACAGGAACTTGAAAGAATGCATCAAGATCTGGGAGCGTTGAATAACGGCAATGCGGCTGAAATCATATACAATAGAATTCGAGAAATGAATTAAACAGAAGGGCAGACCTTTTTCGTTGCGGTCTGCCCTGTTAGTTGTTGCGAATATGTGCTAAATAAGGAAGATAAGAACACGATATACCGTTTAAGATATACCGTGTTCTTTTGTTTGTTATGAGATTATTTGCTTTCCAACATTTTTCTGTAGGCTGTAGGAGACTGTCCTGTTTGCTTTTTGAACAGTCGGCTAAAATAGTATTCATCGTCGTAACCGACCATTTTTGAAATCTGTTTTATATTATGATCGGTGTTTTCAAGCAAATTGATCGCACTGACAATTCTGAGCGAGATAATATATTGAATTGGAGTAACCTTTGTAACCTTTTTGAAGGTTCTGTTGAACCAACAATCGCTCATATGACGTTCGGCGGCATAATCCTTAATGCAGATATTCTGATTGTAGTTTTCATTAAAATAGTGGGTTGCACGTTCAACCTCGTTCAGTGCATCTGCATCGAGCTCGGTTCCTTCCTTCAAAAAACGGTTGATCATAAGGAAAATATGGCGCAGGTTCATATTTAAAAGATCCTCGTAGTTGACACGGCAAAGTTGAAGCTCTTGGATCATCTGTTTATATAGCCATTGATAGTCGGGCGAGGTTCCCGTAAAGAAGACCTTTTCATCCTTCGGCATTTCATAGTAGTCCAAAAGGGTATCAACGTCCGAACCAGTAAAATGAACCCAATAGGTTTCAGGCTTGTCCTCAAGATAAATATTATAAAACTGAGGCTTACCCGGACGGAAAAGAATCATATTTCCTTTTGTTATAATGCGTTCTTCTCCGTCTTCATAGAGATGAAGCTTGCCGGAACTGATATAGAGAAGCTGATAGCCACCTCTCGGCTCAGGACGCACTGTTTCGAAGACGGGGGTTTTTTCGAGACGAAAATAGCCTGCCGCGGTTACTAATATCGGTTTACTGGTATCAACAATGTCCTCGTGCATCTC
>JAXJVX010000072.1:0-3261 GCA_036308305.1 Acutalibacteraceae bacterium
CTGCTGTCATACTCAATTGGAAATCCGCCACCGGCGTTTCCAGAAAAAGAAACCTTCATCCAATCAACAACGCCGGTAGGTGCAATTGAATTAAAAAGTATTGCAATTATGACCATCACACTCAAAACACATGCAAATGCAATATAACCGATAATTCTCTTATTCTTTTTTCCTTGAATAAGAGTATATCCGCCGTGCTTTACAGTAGCTCTACTGCTACGTTTCGGTTTCATATTACAACACCTGCCTTTAATAAAATACTTTGTCGAGATATAGCCCGTGCGGCGGCACAGTAGGACCTGCATTATCACGGTTTTTTGATTTTATGATACCGACAATATCATCTACTCCTATTTTACCCTGAGATACAAACAAAAGTGTTCCTGCCATTATACGCACCATATTGTACAAAAAGCCGTCTGCTTCAACATAAAACGAAACAATATCTCCGTTGCGCTCAACATAGGAAGAACACACAGTTCTTTCTGTATTCTCAACAGATGAGCCTGAAGCGCAAAATGCCGCAAAATCATATTTCCCGCAAAATTTTTGTGCGGCTTCATTCATCAATTCAGCATCAAGAGAATGCTTTGTATGATAAGCATATGAGCGAAGAAACGGAGAACGCACTTTGCCTGTATAAAATTTATAAACATATCGCTTTTTTTGCACTGAATATCTTGCATGAAAATTATCGGCTACTTTCTCACAATGTACCGCTGAAATATCTTGCGGAAGCTTTGTGTTAAGAGCATTAGGAAACGCAGTATCGGTTATAGTACCGTCGTAATCAAAATGATAGCAATACTCATTAGCATGAACGCCGCTGTCAGTTCGACTGCAGCCAGTAATATCAAGGCGTCTGCCGCAAAGCTCCTGCATGGCATTCTGTACCGTGCTTTGAATGCTGACAGCATTGTTCTGCACCTGCCAGCCGTGGTATAAAGTGCCGTCATATTGAATTGTCATTTTGAATCTCGACATAAGCATATACCTGCGATTAAAAGAGTTTATATACAAAGTTTAGAGTTATAATTGCAGCTAACAAAGCCACGCCGCAAATAAGAGCAACATAATCCCGCCAAGTACTTTTAAGCACCTTTAATCTTGTTCTGCCGTCCCCTCCATGATAGCACCGACACTCCATAGCATCGGCAAGCTCCGTAGCCCTGCGGATCGACGAAACAAGAAGCGGTATTAAAATCGGGATTATTGCCTTTATCTTCTGAACAATTCCTCCGCTTTCAATATCTGCGCCTCTTGCCTTTTGCGCACTCATAATTTTATCAGTTTCTTCAATGAGAGTGGGTATAAACCGAAGCGCAATAGTCATCATCATAGCAAAGGTATGAATATCAATATGCAGTTTTGTCAGCGGCTTCAATAAGCTTTCGATCGCATCTGTCAACGCTGTTGGCGAAGTAGTATAAGTAAGTGCGGAGCTGATGATAATAAGCATTACTATGCGAATAGCAACATAAACTGCACGTAATATACCCTCGAGATAAATACTTATCACCCAAAAAGATATAAGAGGTTCAGCATCTCCGGATACATAAAACATATTCAATATCGCTGTAAACAGAACCAAAAACCAAATAGATTTTAAGGAACGCAAATACATTTTAACAGGGATTTTTGATAAAATCATCACTAAAATTGTAAACAATCCTACTACTGCTAAAGACAGATAATTGCCTGCAACAAATGTAAATACAATAAAAGCGATAGTTAATATCAGCTTAAATCGTGGATCCATTTTATGCAAAAATGAATTTGTAGGGAAAAATTGACCGAAGGTAACATTATTAAGCATTTTGATTACCTCCGAGAATATTGTTTAATACCTCAAATGCCTTATCAACCGTATATACGCTGTCTTCGACAGGATATCCCTTTTCCTTCAGTCCCATAAACACCTGAGTTATCTGTGGCACATTAAGTCCTATTTTAGATAATTCAGCTGAATGCTTAAACACATTTTCAACAGAATCAAACATATGAACTCTTGACTTGTTCATAACAAGTACACGATCGGCAACCTTTGCTATATCCTCCATTGAATGAGAAACAAGCAATACAGTTGTATTATAGGTTTTTCGGAACTCTTTGATGCGATCAAGAATAGTATCTCTACCCTTTGGATCAAGACCTGCGGTAGGTTCATCAAGGATGAGAACCTTGGGTTCCATAGCAAGAACCCCGGCAAGTGCAGCACGGCGCTTCTGTCCGCCTGAAAGATCAAACGGAGATTTATCAAGTAATTTTCTGCTTAAGCCTACAGCATCAGACGCACGCAAAACACGCTCATTTATTTCATCTTCGGAAAGTCCCATATTTTTCGGTCCGAAAGCAATATCAGATCTAACTGTTTCGTCAAAAAGCTGATATTCCGGATACTGAAAAACAAGTCCTACCTTAAATCGCATATCACGGATCTTTTTGGGCTCTTGCCAAATATCAACACCATCTACATATATCTTACCCGATGTAGGACGGATAAGACCGTTTAGATGCTGAACAAGCGTTGATTTGCCCGAACCCGTATGACCGATTATTCCTATGAATTCACCCTCGTTTATCTCGATATTGATATCGCAGATAGCCGCCTTCTCAAAAGGTGTGTCAGGTGAATACACATAATTGAGATTTTCAGTTTTTATTAGTGCCACTAATTATTTTCCTCCAAAAGCAACGATATAGCCCAAACACATTCTTCGACTGTTAAAACATCAATATCAGGTGCTATTCCTGCTTTTTTTAATTTATATATCAGCTCTGTCGGCTGCGGAACATCAAGTCCGACCGATTTTAGCAATTCAACCTGCGAAAATACTGCTTTCGGCGTATCATCAGCGATTATTTTGCCGCTGTCAACAACTACTACCCTATCTGCCTTTGCTGCTTCATCCATATAATGTGTGATAAGTACTACTGTTTTACCAAGTTCATCATGCAGGTAAGAGATAATATCCATAACCTCTTTTCTGCCTTTGGGATCAAGCATTGCAGTAGGCTCGTCAAAAACCACACACTCCGGCTGCATCGCAATAATTCCCGCAATAGCAACTCTCTGCTTCTGCCCGCCTGAAAGTCTGTGCGGCTCATGACGACGGTACTCATACATATTAACCGCCTTCAATGCATTATCCACACGCTCACGGATGACTGATTGCTCAAGTCCAAGATTTTCAGGACCAAACGCAACATCCTCTTCAACTATTGTTGCAACAATCTGATTATCGGGATTTTGGAAAACCA
>JAXJVX010000073.1:0-15400 GCA_036308305.1 Acutalibacteraceae bacterium
ATCTCTTAAAATCTCCTTAAAATTTATTTTGTTAAATTTATTTATCGGTATAAACCGTTAAATATCAATGCTTTATTTTGTCCCATATCGCATCAAGCTCCTCGAGCGTTGACGATTTCATATCAATTCCTCGCTCGCGACAAACATTTTCAACCTTTTCAAAGTGCTTTACAAACTTATCTGTCGCACTCTGCAACGCCTGTTCTGCATCTACCTTAACAAAGCGTGATACATTTACGACTGCAAAGAGAAGATCGCCAAGCTCCTCGGCAATATGGCAAGCGCAACCGTCTTCAATAGACTCCTCAAGCTCTGCCAATTCTTCGCCAATCTTCAAAAGCGGATCATATACATTATCCCAATCGAAATTCGCCTTACCTGCACGCTTCTGAACTTTTGCTGCACGCATCAATGCCGGGAATGCATCAGGAACACTCTTCAATGTATCGGTATAGCTCTGCTGACCCTTTTCCTCCATCTTAATCTTATCCCAATTATCGAGCACCTTTTCTTCGGTGTCTGCCTCGACATCGGCAAAAATATGAGGATGGCGAAGTATCAACTTTTTACAGATACCGTCTGCTACATCGTTAAGATCAAAGCCGCCTTTTTCCTGCTCCATTTGTGTGTGAAACACTACCTGCAAGAGAACATCACCAAGCTCCTCACAAAGGGCAGCCTTATCTTTTTTATCGATCGCATCACAGACCTCATAGACCTCCTCAATAAAATTATTGCGGATAGTCTCATGCGTCTGAACCTTATCCCACGGGCAACCGTCTTCCGCACGGAGCATAGCAACAATCTTTACAAGATCTTCGGTACTATAATTCTCTTTATATTCAAAACTTTGCATTATATATACTTCCTTAAAAACGACATCACTAATTGACGCCCGCAAAGAATATTGTAGCCCAAACCGCACTATTTTTCAAGTCAATTTTGGGATTTTATCCAAAAAAGGCAAATTTTTATTGATTTCATACCAATTTTCAAAAGATAAATCTACACTTTGCATAAACAAATATCACTTTTTTGCAACGATTATTAATTACGCAAAAGCAGAAATCGCAAGATTAATAAGGCAATCCGGCTCTTTTTCGTTTTCTGTACGGTAGCTTTCTGCCGCATTTTCATCCGCATCGTCGGATAAAAGACGGAAGGAGGCGAACGGAATATTTGCCGAATAACACACCGATGCTACTGCTGCGCTCTCCATATCACAGCATCCTGCGTTAAATTTATCAGTCAAAAACTTCTTTTTATCACTATCACACACAAAGCAGTCACCGCTCACAAAAACACATTCCCTTGCAGTGTTGTCAGCAGCTTTAAGCTTACTTACCAAAGCTGCATTTGGTGTGTAATGTGATACTGCCTGCGGCTTTGTGCCTATCTCTCGTCCGAGCGGGGTAAGATCAAAATCGTGCTCTAAAAATTTTGTACCGATAACGACATCGTTTTTATGAACGCCCGAAATAGCTCCGGAAAGGCCGAAATTAAGTACTGCATCAGGCTTTACCACGGTACATACAGCAGCAGTGGCAGCTGCCGCATTTACCTTGCCAATTCCGCAAAGCACGGCAATAAATTCGGTGTTTTCGGATATTTTAAATTCAATACATCTGCAACCGAGCAAGGATGACTCTTTATATCCGTAATGCTCGGCTTTTTCAACTATAGGTGCAAACTCACCGTCATCTGCGATTATTAACGCTATCTTCATTTTAACTCCTATAAATTATAAATGTTCTCCGCATTTGTTGCAAAATTCTGACTCTTTTGTACACTTCTGCCCACAAGAAGAGCAAGTAATCTCATTCTTCATAACGGAAAGCTGCTCCTTGAGTTCTTTTATCTCATCTATTTTAGCATCGATATCGAGTATTACCTGTGTCATCTGTTTTTCAACATCGCAGTCTTTTTTCTTGCTTTCGTAACAGAGCTTACCGAGCTTTGCATACTCCTTTTTCAATTCTGCATTAGCACGGGAAATGCATATCTTCATTTTCTGAACAGATACTACCTCACAGGTTTTCTGACTTGCAACATCAAAAACATCCTTTGCTTTTACAACTGCATCTTCAAACATACCCATAACCAAAACTCCTTTCAATACACTTATTATACAACTAAATCAGATCGTTTACAAGCACCGTGATTTCAGTTTTGAAAAAATTTATATATTCCGTCTTTTCTTTTGAGTATTTCATTAAAGCCGCGGATATATTCATAAGGATATTTATAATTGAATATTCGCTCTATATTATCGTCCTTCACAAGCTTTGTTGATGCGCCTGCCCCCAGGGCTATAATAGTCTGCACTTCTTCCATTATAAAGATATTATAAAGACTTTCCTTCCCCGGCTTTGACCAGCCTATATTCTCATTGTTACCTGCCATACGACTCTGGCGATACATATAATACGGCACATACCCACCAAGCGGCAATCTTCGCTGTGCGTACCCAAGCATTTCCGATACAGAGGTTCCTACTGCATCATATTCTGCTGTATTACGGTAAACAAGACTTGATGAACGCTTTATTGAAAGCGTATGTACCGTGATATTTTCCGCAGCAATATCCATAACGCCGTCAAGTGAGCTACAGAAGGACTCGAAATCATCTGACGGAAGACCTGCGATCAAGTCGGTATTGATACAATCAAAGCCTATTCTGCGTGCAGCGTTATAAGCGGAGTAGAACTCCTCGACCGTATGCTTTCTTCGCACTGCCTGCAAGACATCATCATTCAGCGTCTGCGGATTGATGCTGATACGCCCTGCACCCGCAGATTTAATTACGCTCAGCTTTTCCTCGGTCACGGTATCCGGTCTGCCGGCTTCAATGGTGTATTCAAGAACTCCCGACAGGTCAAAACAATTGGAAACCGCATCACATATAGTTTTAAGCTGTTCTGCTGCAAGAGCAGTAGGAGTACCGCCTCCGAAATAAACGGTTTTCAGCTTTAATCCGAGCTGCTTCGTGATATTTGCTGTATATTCTATCTCTCGCACAAGCAGTTCAACATACTCAGGCATAAGCTTTGCAGATTTTGAAACATCATGCGAAATAAATGAGCAATAGCTACAGCGTGAACGGCAAAACGGAATTGAAATATAAAGACTGAAGGTATCTTCTGAAAGCAATGATAAATACTGCCTTTGCACATTATCCACATCACTTGCCAGTTTCAGCTTGCCATCGCTTATGAGAAAACGATCTTTTAAAATATCACGTGCTTGCTTTGCGCCGTGTTTTTTTATAAGACTGCGAAGCAGCTTTACCGGACGCACACCGGTTTGTATTCCCCATTCGGGTGTTATTCCCGAATGCTCTTTTAGTGTCAAAAACAGAAGCTCACAAAGTGTACGCTCAGCATCACCGACTATATAATTTTGTGATCTTTTATAGTTTTTTTCACCAGCTTCGACTTCAATTACCGCTTCATCGTTCTTCAGAGCAGCGGTGATCTTCAAAAATTCTCCCTCGTCAGCAGAAACCTTTTGTTCGGGATAAAAAAGCTGAATTATGTTTTCAAGCTCGTATTTGAATTCGTTTCCTATTAATTCGAGTTTTATCATTTAATACATTCCTTGCAGATAATAGTGACTCAACGGGTTATTCTGCCGTTCGTATTCAAGATCTGTAAATTCATTGTGTCCCGGAAGCACCTTATAGTCTCCGTCTATCTCACAAAGACGGCAGAATGAATCTATCATTTTGCTCATACTGCCTCCCGGGAAATCCACTCTGCCATAGCTCGAGCAAAACAGAGTATCACCGGAAAAAATGATATCCTTACATATAAAACATACAGATCCCTCTGTGTGTCCGGGTGTATGCATTGCGATAAAAGTTGAGTTGCCAACCGTGAACATCTCGCCATCCTCAATCTCTATATCAATATCAACAGAGGAAAAGCCAATATCATAATACATAGAAAAGGCTGTATATAAATTTATATCCGCTGAATTCAACCGCTCTTTTTCAAGCGGATGTGCTATCACCTTTGCACCGGTTGCTTCCATTATCGCCTTGATGCCCGCAATATGATCGATATGACCGTGGGTGAGTAAAATATACTTAACATTGCTTGCCTTTGCACAATCAATAAGCTGCTGTGATGGATACGCCGGGTCGATCACAGCACTTATTCCTGTTTCATCATCGGTATAAAGATAGCAATTGGTAGCAAGCGGACCAATGCAAAAGGTTTTTATCATTTAAAATTCCTCGCTGAAATCTTTATTAATACTATAATTATATGGCTTTCAAACAAAACTGTCAACAAAAAAGCAACAGAATTATTCTGCTGCTTTAACATCATATTTAAATTTCATCCACTCGTTCTTATACTCAACAAGGCGTATACGGGACATTCGACCTCACCTTTGTTTAAAGCTTTACAAAGCATTCATCGTTGATCGTTTCAATGCCATCAGCCATATCAAGTTTTGTCTTTTTACCCTCTACCTTGTACTTTACAGTGCCTCCTGTAACAGTAATAGAACGGTAGGCCTGAATAAGGTCATCACCTGCAACAACTGTAATATCACCGCCGGTCATGGTAAAATACCCCTTATCCTCTTCAACGGCATTTTCAACCTTGAATGCATCCTTTTCACATTCTATGTTGATAATTGCTCCGTCAAATATTTCAATGCTATCTTCACCCTTGATGGCATTCTTTTTAGCTTTTACAATAACAGTACCTGCTTTAATATCAAGATCATTTTCACTTGTAATACCGTTGTTTTTATTTGCAATTACCTGCAAGATTCCTTCGCCCTTGATAGTTAGATCATCATCCGAATAAATGCAGGCATTTGTATCATCAGAAGTATCGTCGGCACTGTCAGAAAATACATTTACCGTATCTTTGACAGGCTTTAATACAACTTCATCCGCTTTATCAACAAACAACGGCGAACCGTTTGAGCAATTGACCTCAACCCCGTTGAGATACAGATATACCTTCTCTGCTTTTGCGGTGTCGTTGACTATGATCTGACCATCTGACAGAGTTCCGTTCAAAATATATTTACCGGGACCCGTAATAGTAACAACCGAGCCATTGATCGTTACATTTTCACCGTTGAATGATGCCGCGGTTCCGCTAAGCTCAACAGTTGCGGTAAGCTCATTGTCCGGAACTATAACATCCTCCTGCTGATCACCTAATGAATCAATCAGTTTGACGATATATTTACGCAGCATCAATACATCCTTACCGTTGATATTGCCGTCAGAATTCACATCAGCAGACAGCTCGTTTATATTGCTGTCAAGCCCTACGATATATTTACGCAGCGCAAGTACATCCTTACCGTTGATGCTGCTGTCGGAATTAACATCACCAAGCTGTGAAGCACAAACCGTGAAAATTGCAGAAACACCGATAAGGACAGCGATTGCCGAAGTGGTAATTCTTTTAACAATATCCTTCATTTTATACTACTCCGTTGTCTTTAAGATACTTTGCAAGTGCAGTACCTACGCCCTTTTGCTCCGATACATTCGGATGCCAGCCACCACCTGAATTTGCAGACTCAAAATCTCCTGCATAATAGATATTTTCGTCATTATCTGCAATTTTCTTCTCAACCGCTTCAAGATTGAAGAAGCTGTTGTTGAATGACACACCGAAGCCGCCGATAAATACTATCTTGCAGTCAGGGTTGTGTGAACGCACATTGTTTACCATATCGGTGACCGCTTTTTCGATCTCCTCCTCGGTAAATGAGTCACCACGCATCTTACAATGGTTATTATCGTTTGTGCCCAGAGCAAAGAATACTACATCAGCATCATAGCTGTCAAAATCCCAAGCTTGATTGTTACCGTTTACAGTAGCTTTATCCCATATAGTCGATATAAGCTGCTTGTCATTATCATAGCCATGAATCCAACCATAGCCGCCCTGTGCGCAGATAGAATATTCAGCACCCAGTATACGGGATGCAACGGCCGCATATGTGAAATGTGAGTTTTCCCATTTGCTTGCGGGCGATGTCAGATTTCTGTCGGGGCAAAGAACGCCTACACCGCAAGTAATGGAATCGCCATAGAACTCAAATTTGAGGTCAGATTGTTCAGGTTTGTCGCCAAGTGTGCCGTTGTAGCAAAGGCTTTCAATAGTCATACGCTGGAAAGTCTGATCTGTGATCTTCAGCACCTTAACTGTATGTGTGCCAGCAGGAATATCTCTTGCAATAACCACAAACTGTGACTCGCTGTTCGGATCAATATTGATCCTTTCGATAGCCTCATCATTATCATCAATAACAACACCTAATGCGCCCTGTGCAGGCGACCAGATAAGATTAAGACCTATATCAAACGGCTGATCATTAGAGATAGTAAACTCAAAGCCGGTAGATGCAAAATCTGCAACAAGTTTGCCGTTTGATATTATACTTCTTCCCAGGGTGTTAATGCTATCCTGTATCTCACCGATGGTTTTAACATTTTCAAGTGACTCAGCCGGCACATACTTAGTTGTTGTGGGAGGTGCAGTAGGTGCATTTGTAGGCTGCTCACCGTATGAGTCAGAATACATAGAGGTAATATCAACATCATAGTTGCTTGTATTCTCATCACCATAGAACTGCAATGAAAGCTTTGTATAGAAATATTCAACCTGATATGCGGCAAAGTTCATCTCTAAGGTTGTTTTAACACCTTTTTTAAGTGTAATCTTGCTTGCAACAGATTTGATAGCACCTGCAGCATTTGCACCGACAACAACGATTTTTACATCACATTCCGAAAGCTCTACACCGTCTTGCATTGCGCCGTTTAATGTAAAATCCATATAAACTGTTGCCTTACTGCCATTGGTTTCAAGGCTTCTTCTAAGCACCTGCATACCTATCTCGCTATCAATGCCAAAGGAAACCATACTATATTTAGCAGCAGTATCTGATGAGGTGAGCTTAACACCGTTTTCAGTATCGGTGACTGTCATTTCACCGTCAAGCTTATTATCGCTTGATGCTTCTGCAAACAAAAGCTTGGAAGCCGCAGTTGTAGGTTCGGTTGAAGAAGCTGTGGGCAACGCTTCAAGTCCGATTATTGCCTTACGGAGCTTCAACACATCCTTACCATTGATTTTTCCGTCGGAATTTACATCCGCTGCGTCTTCGTTTATCTCATTTTCAAGACCTACTATGTACTTACGCATGAGCAACACATCCTTACCATTGATTTTTCCGTCATCATTACAGTCACCCAGCACAGCACCGCTTGCCGTAAGTCCGCCGACGAATAGAACGGACATCATAATAAAAACTGTTAGCAATATAGATATCATTCTTTTCATTTTTTGACCCCCCTATGATAAATGAATATTAATTTAATGCACAAGCATTTTGCTGATATAATTATACTATGGCAGACGTTATAAGTCAACAGAATTCAAAACCTGACAATGTTTTAGTATAATTTTTGCAAAGTTACTGTATTTTTTAAAAATAGTCCTTTTCTTTTATTGATTTCCGTGATATAATTATGTAGTTGTATTTTAAGGTAAGAGGTAAATAAAATGGAATATATTTTCTCAAACAAGGTGTCAACTCTTGCTCCTTCGGTTATAAGAGAAATACTTAAATTCACATCAACGCCGGGTATGATTTCTTTTGCGGCAGGCAATCCTGCACCGGAGGCATTTCCGTGTAAAGCGGTTGCGAAGATAATTGCGGATATTATGCAAAATGATCCTATCAATGCTTTGCAGTATTCGGTAACGGAGGGTTATGCGCCTCTTCGTGAAACAATGAAGAAATATATGAACACAAAATACAATGTAGGAAGAGATTTTGATGATCTTATCATCACTGCGGGTGCACAACAGGTAATGGATCTTGCAACAAAGTCGCTATGCAATGAGGGTGATGTCATCATATGCGAAGCACCGACCTTTATCGGATCACTCAATGCATTCCGCTCATACGGTGCAAAGCTTGTCGGCGTACCTATGCAGCCAGACGGTATGGATACCGAAATACTGGAGGAAATACTAAAAAGCGAAAAGAATGTACGTTTTATCTATACAATACCTAATTTCCAAAACCCAACAGGTATTACAACAAGCTTAAAAAAGCGCAAAGAAATATATGAGCTTGCAAAAAAATACAACACGCTTATACTTGAAGATAACCCATATGGCGAAATTCGCTTCGACGGCGAAGCTATCCCATCTATAAAATCCTTTGATGAGGAAGGTGTGGTTATCTATGCCGGCTCATTTTCAAAGGTGCTCTCTCCCGGACTTCGTGTAGGATACACAGTTTGTCCTAAAACGGTGCTTGCAAAAATGATATGCTGCAAGCAGACAAGTGATGTGCATACATCTATCCTTTCGCAGATGATAGCAAATGAATTTGTTACTAAATGTGATTTTGACGCTCATCTTGAAAAGATAAGAGGTATATACCGCCGTAAATACGGTATTATGTCCGAACTTATGACCGAGCATTTTGACGGCAAGATAACCTTTCAGCAGGTTGAAGGCGGCTTGTTCCTTTGGTGCCGTCTTCCCGACACAGTAGATATGATGGATTTCTGCACTACAGCAGTAAAAAACAATGTTGCACTTGTTCCCGGTAATGCGTTCCTTATCAACGAAAAAGACGAGTGTCACTATTTCAGAGCAAACTATTCAACTCCTACTGATGAACAGTTAAAAAAAGGTGTTGAGATTTTGGGCGAACTTTGTAAAAAGCTTTAATTCAGAGAGGAATATAATATGAACAACGATAAAATCATTCTTACCGGCGACCGTCCGACCGGCAGACTTCATGTAGGTCATTATGTAGGCTCATTGAAACGCCGTGTTATTTTGCAGAATTCCGGTGAATATAAAAAGACATTTATTATGATCGCCGATGCACAGGCGCTCACCGATAATATTGAAAATCCCGAAAAGGTACGCAGCAACATCATCGAGGTAGCACTTGACTATCTTTCCTGCGGACTTGATCCGACTAAATCAACGCTGTTTATCCAGTCACAGATACCGGAGCTTTGCGAGCTGACCTTCTATTATATGGATCTTGTAACGGTATCCCGTCTTCAGCGCAATCCAACTGTAAAATCAGAAATACAGATGCGTAATTTTGAAGCAAGTATACCTGTCGGCTTTTTCACATATCCGATAAGTCAGGCAGCCGATATTACTGCTTTCAAGGCAACTACCGTACCGGTAGGTGATGATCAGCTTCCGATGATCGAGCAGACCCGTGAGATAGTTCGCAAGTTCAATACAGTCTACTCCCCTGTTCTTGTTGAACCTGACGCTTTGCTACCCGACAACGCCGCTTGTATGCGTCTGCCGGGTATTGACGGTAAAGCAAAGATGAGTAAATCACTCGGCAACTGTATTTATCTTGCAGACACAGCTGACGAGGTACGAACAAAGATAATGAGTATGTATACCGATCCTACTCACCTTCTCGTTTCCGATCCGGGTCACCTTGAAGGCAACACGGTATTCACATATCTTGATGCATTCTGCCGTGACGAGCATTTTGAGCGCTATCTGCCTGACTATGCTAATCTCGACGAGCTTAAAGCACATTATGAGCGTGGCGGATTAGGTGATGTAAAAGTTAAGAAATTCCTCAACAATGTAATGCAGGAGGAGCTTGAGCCGATCAGAGCACGCCGTAAGGAATTCCAACAGGATATCCCCGAAATATATAATATCCTCAAAAAAGGCAGCGAGGCTGCAAGAGAGGTTGCAGCAAGCACACTTAATGAAGTAAAATCTGCTATGAAGATCAATTATTTTGACGATGCAGAGCTTATAAAATCACAGTCAGAAAAATATTCAGCAGAATAAAAGGAGCTACCGTTATGAATTTTAAACAGTTTAAGAGCGGAACTGATATCAGAGGCATTGCAGCCGAGGGTGTTGAAGGCGAGCATATTAATCTTACCGACGAGGTTATCAGCAGTATTACCGATGCTTTTATAGTATGGTACACAAATAAATACCATAAATCTGCAAATGAGCTTAGCATTTCAGTTGGTCACGATTCAAGAATCTCAGCCGAAAGAATCAAAACAGCAGTTATTAATTCGCTTGTTTCAGTAGGTGTAAATGTAGTTGACTGCGGTCTTTCATCGACTCCGGCTATGTTTATGACAACGGTACACCATAGCTGTGATGCGGCTGTACAGATAACCGCTTCACATCATCCGTTTAACCGCAACGGTCTTAAATTCTTCACCCGTGACGGCGGTCTTGACGGAAAGGATATTTCAGATATTCTGGCTCTTGCTGAAAACGGTGCAAAGTGCAACGAAAACAAAGGCACTGTTGAGAAATACGACTTTATGAGCGATTATTCCGCAATTCTGCGTGATATGATAATCAAGGAAGTAAACTGCGGCGAAAAGCCTCTTTCTGGGCTTAAGATCGTTGTTGACGCAGGAAACGGTGCAGGCGGTTTTTATGCTGAAAAAGTATTGGCTCCTCTGGGTGCTGATATCACCGGAAGCCAGTTTCTTGAGCCTGACGGTATGTTCCCAAACCACATTCCCAATCCAGAAAACAAAGAAGCTATGGCTAGTGTAAGCGGTGCTACTGTTAAGAATAATGCCGATCTCGGCGTAATTTTTGATACCGATGTTGATAGAGCTTCCTGCGTTAGTTCAAACGGCAAGGAGATAAACCGCAACCGCATCGTTGCACTTGCATCTGTTATAGCACTTGAGAATGTAAAAGGCGGTACAGTTGTTACCGACTCAGTTACATCAAGCGGACTCAAAACATTTATTGAAGATACGCTCGGAGGTCATCACCATCGCTTTAAGCGCGGATACAAGAATGTTATTGACGAGGCTATCCGTCTTGATAAGGAAGGTACTCCGGCTCCCCTTGCTATTGAAACCTCGGGTCACGCAGCATTTAAGGAAAACTACTATCTTGATGACGGTGCTTATCTTATTACAAAGATAATCATCAAGGCAGCACAGCTTCGTGAAAACGGCAAGACAGTTGACGATCTCATTGCTGAGCTTAAAGAACCAAAGGAAGAAAAAGAATACCGCTTTAAAATACTTTGTGAGGATTTCGGCGACTACGGAAGATCAGTCATCAACAATCTTGAAAAGTATGCTTCCGATATGGGATGGGACATTGCGCCTGATAATCATGAGGGTATCCGTGTATCACTGCTTGACGGTTGGTTTTTGCTTCGTCTTTCGGTGCATGACCCGATAATGCCGCTCAATATTGAAAGTGATGCCGTCGGCGGTGTTGCGCCTATCGCACAAGAGCTTAAAAAGTTTCTTTGTGAATGCGAAAAACTTGATATAACACCTATAAAATAATTTAAATTTTTTGAGAAAATCGGCAAACCTTTTTGGGTCAAAAATACACTATATAAGTGTAAGCTTACCAAAAGGGCAGCCGTTTTCATAAGCCAATATGAAAGGAGGCTGTTTTAAATGAGTTACATAAAGGAATCAGCTAAACAGCTTGAAATCAAAGGAAATTATGATGTTGTAGTAGCAGGCGGAGGTATTGCCGGTATTTCTGCTGCGCTTTCAGCAGCAAGGCTCGGCGCTAAAACTCTGCTTGTTGAAAAGCAGTATATGTTGGGCGGTCTGGCAACGCTCGGACTTATCACTATCTACCTTCCGATTTGCGATGGTGAAGGCAGACAGGTTTCTTTCTCAATAGCGGAGGAACTACTGCATTTATCTATAAAGCACGGTTGGGAGGATAAGTATCCTGCACCGTGGCTTGAAAACGGAACAGTTGAAGAAAAGAAAAAACACCGTTTTGAAGTTCAGTACAATGCTAATGTCTGCGCTATTCTTATGGAGCAGTTACTTATTGACAACGGCGTTGAAATACTGTACGGCAGCTCTATCTGCAGTTCTATCGTTAAAAGAGATAAGATCAAGGCACTTGTTATTGAAAACAAGTCCGGCAGATATGCAGTTGAATGCAAGAGCGTTGTTGATGCAACAGGTGATGCAGATGTAGTTCATCTTTCAGGTGAAGAAACAGCAATGTTCAAGCAGAAAAATGTACTTGCAGGCTGGTATTATTATCACGATAAGGATAAGCTAAAGCTCAAAATGCTTGGATTTTCTGATGTGCCTGATAAATACAAAAAACCCGAAGACGATCAGAAACTGCCGAGATATGAGGGTCTTGAGGCTGATGAGGTATCTAAAATGGTTACCGATTCACACAAATTCTTGCTAGACAATTTCCTGAAAGACGGAGGTATCACTCCCGATCATGCGATCACGACTGTGGCAACTATTCCGCAGGTGCGTATGACAAGAAGAATATGTGGTGCTTACACTATTGACGATACCGAGATGCATAAGGAATTTTCAGATAGCATCGGTCTTATCAGTGACTGGCGCAAGCGTGGCCCTGTGTATGAGATCCCGTTCTCTACACTTTACGGCAACAAAATTAAAAATCTTGCCGTTGCAGGCAGATGTATTTCCGTTACTGATGCTATGTGGGATATCACCCGAGTTATTCCGGTATGTGCCGTTACAGGCGAGGCTGCCGGCGCCGCTGCTGCTATATCTGATAATTTCCAAAAGCTATCTGTTTCAAAGCTGCAAAAGATTTTGAAACAACGCGGAGTTGTGCTTCACGAGAAAAATCTGTAAGTTGAACTATTGCGTTAGTGTTATCAACAATCAGTTGATTGACTTCTCTTTGTAACTCATATTATTATGAGAATACCAACAAAACTACTTTTACAAGAGAGGAATACTATTTTTATGAAAAAGATCTTTATTGGCACGATATTTGCATTCATTAACTTTTCTTGGCGATTTGATTTTAACATTTTTGTTGATGCACGGTGGATGTCAATAGACATTATTCCAACATTTATCGGATATGTCCTTATTGCACTCGGTGCTATGGAGCTATCCGGTAAGAACAAAAATTTCAAATATGCCGCAACACTCGCTCCTTTTGCTGCAGCATTTTCACTGTATGAGTTTATCCGAAAACTGTTCGGTGTGAACATTTATTTCATCGATACGGATACTGATATGTTCTCACCGCTGTACCTTTTGTATTTGGCAGGAACAGCCTTGTGCTTAATTACATTTATGCTTGTAGTAACAGGTATCGTAAAATTGCAGAAGGAAGACGAAAAGGATTATAATGCAGTTTCGCTTAAAAATACCGCAACCGTAGCAGTAATTGCAAATATCTTTTGGCAATTACCGTTTTCGATGCCGTACTACCTCTATTATGTTTTGGTTGCAGTAATTACGCTGTCAGCACTTGCGCTTGTATACCAGATGTATTTTTCGCAAAGAATGTTTTGCGAAGTAAATCCTAAAAAATAATAGTGCAAAAGCAGTTCACATATGTGGGCTGCTTTTTTCATCAACAAAAGTTGAGAATTTTATTGTGGCAAGTTCGTTCATAATATGATAAAATATATACGGTTTAAAGAAAAAGGTGGAATTCTTCGGAGGATACAAATATGCTTAAACTTTTGATTGCGGAGGATGACCGTGAGCTACGCCAGCTCTTTACCCATGTTCTTGTGAAAAACGGTTATACAGTAAAAGATGTTGCCAACGGCAAAGAAGCGCTTGATGCAATGGAAAATGATTATTTTGATCTTGTTATATCCGACATTATGATGCCGGTAATGGACGGATATGAATTTGTCCGCCTTCTGCGTGAGTCGGGCAGCACCACTCCCGTGATGATGATAACCGCCAAGGATGCTTTTGACGATATGCGTATGGGGTTTCTTTCCGGAAGTGACGATTATATGATAAAACCGGTTAATGTAAATGAAATGGTGCTTCGTGTGAAGGCACTCCTGCGAAGATCACAAATGATAAATGAACGCAGACAAATAATCGGCAGCACCACAATGGAATGTGATTCGCTGACTGTCACAACCCAGAATGAAACTATGGTATTACCGCAAAAAGAATTTATGCTGTTGTATAAAATGGCATCCTACCCCGGTCGCATATTTACCCGTCAGCAGTTGATGGATGAAATATGGGGATATGATTCCGACAGTGATACTCATACTGTTGATGTACATATTGGAAGGCTTCGTGACCGTTTCCGCAACAGCAAAGATTTTAAGATAGTAACAATGCGTGGAGTCGGCTATAAGGTGGTAAAGCTATGAAAACCAGAGAAAGCTTTGAACAGATACGAAAACGCAGTAATCGTTTCAGTCTGAGTGCCCGTCTTACGCTATGGGTATCTGCTGAAATAGTGGTAAGTGTGTTAGCAGCGCTCGGTGTTTCGGTATTACTGGATATTCTTCTTCCTAAAACCGCAACTATACCGCTGGTGCCCGAACTTATCGTACTCAGCTTGCTTGTTGGCGGTATCGTTACGATATTCATGTCAAAATACTTTTTCGGCCCTATAAAAAAACTTACTGCTGCAATGGAGAAAGTAGCAGACGGAGATTTTTCGGTGCGTCTTGAAACGAAGACATCTTCAAAGGAAATTCAAGAAATGTATTCGGGCTTCAACCTGATGGCGCATGAGCTTGATTCCACCGAAATATTACAGACCGATTTTGTTTCTAACGTATCTCACGAATTTAAAACACCTATAAATGCAATCGAGGGATATGCTATGCTCTTGCAGGGATGCGACGAAATAGATGAGGATCAGCAGCAATATGTTGATAAGATATTGTTTAATACAAAGCGGCTTTCGGGACTTGTGGGAAATATACTGTTGCTTTCAAAAATAGAAAACAAAGCAATTGATACAAATATGGCTCTATTCAGCCTGGACGAGCAGATACGCCAGTCTATTGTTGCATTGGAGCCTGCATGGACAAAAAGGGATATAGAATTCGATGTTGATATGAAAACGATAGACTATCTCGGCAATGAGGCATTGCTGCGGCATGTGTGGGATAATCTCATCGGCAATGCCATTAAATTCAATCCGCATGGCGGAATTATAAAGATCCGTTTAGCAAAGCGTGAAGAAAAAATCATATTTACTATTGAAGACAACGGTCCGGGACTTTCACCGGAAGCGCAAAAGCATCTGTTTGATAAATTTTATCAGGCTGACAGCTCACATAAGCAGGAGGGCAATGGGCTGGGTCTAACACTCGTCAAGCGTATCGTTTCGTTGAACAACGGCGAGGTTTTTGCAGAGAACATTAAAGGTGGCGGATGCCGTTTTACTGTTATTTTAAATACATAAGGAGAAGCATATGTCAATTACAACTGTATTATTTGATCTTGACGGAACCTTACTTCCGATGGATCAGGATGTTTTTATTAAGGATTATTTCAAACGGATTTGCACAAAGCTTGCACCATACGGCTACGATCCGAAACAATTAGTTGATGCTATATGGCAGGGTACTGAAGGTATGATCAAAAACAACAGCA
>JAXJVX010000074.1:0-3495 GCA_036308305.1 Acutalibacteraceae bacterium
GGTTCAATTGAGCAGGATGCTGATATTGTACTGTTTATATACCGTGAGAATTACTATGCAAATGAATCCGAAGCACCGGATGACATTGACATAAACGCCGCTGAATGTATAGTGGCGAAAAACCGACACGGCGAGGTAGGTACCGCTCATCTGCGCTGGGATCCTCAGTTTACAAGATATACAACTGCCGAGACCAATCTTAAGGAAAACTGATGATAAATAAAGTTTTAAATACGATTACAGGGCACAGAATGATCTCATCGGGCGATGAAGTTTATGTCGGAATTTCCGGTGGCGCAGATTCGGTTTGTCTTCTGCACATATTGTATTGCTTGAGGGATAAACTTGATTTCTCATTAAAAGCTATACACATAGATCATTCACTGCGTGGAAGTGAGTCCGATCGTGATCGTGAATTCACAAAGTCTTTTTGCAAGAGGTTGGGCATTGAATTATTTGTTTATAAGGAAGATGTCAAAAAGGGTGCAAAAGAGCATAATATGGGTATAGAGCAGTATGCAAGAGAAGTGCGCTATAAACGGTTTTATGAAACAGCAAATGGAGCGAGGATAGCTACAGCTCACAATATGAATGATAATGCCGAAACAGTGCTGTTTAATCTCACTCGAGGTACATCGATACACGGTATATCAGGCATTCCGCCTGTCCGTGATAATATAATTCGCCCGTTGATCAACATTTCGAGAACTGAAATTGAGCAGTATATTGCAGAAAATTCTTTGGAATATGTGACAGACAGTTCAAATCTTACTTGTGATTATACAAGAAATGTTTTTCGCCACAAAATTATACCGCAGCTTATACAGATAAACCCCTCGGTAATCTCATCTGTTTCACGATTATCCGAAAGCGCTGGACTTGTTTATTCATTTATAAAAGAGCAGGCGATCGATCTTATAAAAAATGATATTTCAGTAAGTGAACTAAAGCTGATGCATGATGCATTGATAAATGAATATCTTTATCAATTGATTTTTAAAGAATTAGGAATACATGCTGAGCAGATCCATATAAAAAATGCATATAACGCAGTTATGAATGGAGGTATCGGTCAACTTCCCGGTAGTTACTTTATATCTGTTGTAGATGATAGGATATGCATTTCGAAAGAGACCGTAAAATTGTTTGAGGAGTTTTCCGTTCCTTTCACTGAAGGTATTATTGAAACTCCTTATAAAAAATATAAAACTTATGTATTGTCAGTAGATGATTATAAGAAAATTAACAATTTGTCAAACAAAAATTGCATTGACTATGATAAAATACCAAAGAACATTGTTTTGCGATCAAGAAAAGCAGGGGATAAGATCAGATTACCCAGAAGAAACTGCACAAAGTCAGTAAAACAACTGTTTAGCGAGAATAAGCTACAGCCTATAATACGTGCTTCATCTGCAATACTTGCTGATCAAGATCGTGTTTATTGGGTTGAAGGCTTTGGATCGGGTATTGATGTCGCAGTTTGCGGCAATACTAAAAGAGTGCTTATTATAAGCGCTTTATATTAGGAGTGATTTGTTATAAATAAGTTTAAAAATGTCTTACTCTATGTCGGAATACCTTTGCTTATTGTTATCATGGTATTTACGATGTGGGGCAGAAATGTAAAATCAGACACAGTTACTTATTCGGAATTTCTAGATAATTTCCGAAACGATAGTGTGTCATCTTACAGCCTCAATATTTCGAACAGAGAAATAGTGTATTATCTTGATAAAGAGCCTGATATGCCACTCACTTATAAAGTGCCTGATTCGGAACTGTTCATTTATGATATTCGTACTATTACTAATGAGCTTAAGGCTGCCGGAATAGAATCTGATATGAAGTATGATTACGAGCGTGGCGGAGAAGCATCATGGCTTATCAGTCTTGTTCCATCAATACTTATGGTAGGTCTGCTGATATTCTTCTGGATATATATGTCTAAGAAAATGGGCGGACTAGGTGCTGATAAGACGATGAGCTTCGGAAAAGCCAAGTTCAAAAGCAGCGCTGATCAGAAAAAGAAGATATTGTTTACTGATGTCGCAGGTGCCGACGAAGAAAAGGAAGAGCTTAAAGAAATTGTTGAGTTTCTTAAAAATCCGCAGAAATTCAATGAGCTTGGTGCAAGAATTCCTAAAGGTGTTCTCCTTATGGGCCCTCCGGGTACAGGTAAGACATTGCTTGCCAAGGCAGTAGCGGGTGAAGCAGGTGTACCGTTTTTCTCAATTTCAGGTTCCGACTTTGTTGAAATGTTTGTCGGCGTTGGTGCTTCCCGAGTTCGTGATTTGTTTGAAACTGCAAAGAAGAATTCTCCTGCTATAGTATTTATTGATGAGATCGATGCAGTTGGAAGACAACGTGGAACCGGACTCGGAGGCGGTCACGATGAAAGAGAACAGACTCTCAATCAGCTCCTTGTTGAGATGGATGGTTTTGGAGCAAATGAGGGCGTTATCATAATTGCTGCTACAAACCGTCCTGATGTTCTTGATAAAGCTTTGCTTCGTCCCGGACGATTTGACAGACAGATAACAGTTAATTATCCGGATGTTAAGGGAAGAGAAGAAATATTAAAGGTTCACGCAAGAGGTAAACCATTAGGCCCTGATGTATCGCTTAAAACAATTGCAAAATCTACTGCAGGTTTTACCGGTGCTGATCTCGAAAATCTTTTAAATGAAGCTGCACTTCTCGCTGCCAGAAACAACAAGAAAGCAATCACAGAAAAGTTTATTGAGGAAGCAACTATCAAGGTAGTAATGGGTACTGAAAAGCGTTCTCATGTAATAACAGAGCGTGATAAATGGATCACTTCGTATCATGAAGCAGGTCATGCTGTTGTATCGTATTTCCTTCCGACTCAGGATCCTGTTCATCAGATATCTATAATTCCCCGTGGGCTTGCAGCCGGATATACTATGTATATTCCTGCTGACGATAATAAGCATGTTTCTCGCAATAAAATGCTTGAAGATATTTGTTCTTTATTAGGCGGCAGAGCAGCTGAACAGCTCACGCAGGATGATATCTGTACAGGTGCGTCTAACGATATACAGCGTGCAACAGAAAACGCTCGTGATATGGTTACAAAATACGGTTTTTCTGATAAAATTGGTCCTATTGCACTTGGAAACGGACAAAGTGAAGTATTCCTTGGTCGTGATTTCAGTTCAACACCTAATTATTCAGAAAAGATAGCTGCTGTTATAGATGAGGAAATTGAGCGTATAGTTCAAGAACAGTATAATAAAGCGTTATCTCTGCTCGAGAGCCATATGTATGAGCTTAAAACTGTTGCCGAGATACTTTTTAATGAAGAAAAAATTGATGGCGATAAGTTTAAATCAATTATGGAAGGCTCAACAATATCAATATCTATCTAATGCAAATTAAAAAACTCCCCTGAATTGCCCAAGTGTTCTTAAGGACACTTGGGCAGTTTTATTCGCCAAAGGCGAGTGATATTGCTTCGCAGTGATATTTGAA
>JAXJVX010000075.1:0-10734 GCA_036308305.1 Acutalibacteraceae bacterium
CAGGGTGTCCGGGGTTCGAATCCCCGATAGCTCACCATTAAGTCTGTGATGACAATATCATCACAGACTTAATACTTTATCAACAAAATATCAGAGTAGATTTGTGTGCGTTAAGTGTCATACGGACGGGGAGTTGCCATATGAACGAAAAGAAATTTCTTGCGGTACACAAATCGCATCCCGCTGAGTAGATACGAAGAAATATAAAGTTCTCCTTATCAATTTCAGCGAAATTATAAGGAGGATTTTTATTATGCAAATCAGTAACCCCAATTTAAGAAAAACCGCTGTTGCTATCGAAACTTTAGTGACAATAGCGATACTAATTGCGCTTTCAGTTGTTTGTTCAATGGCGCTGACGGTTAGAGTAGGAACGGCGTTAAAATTTTCGCCGGTTTTCGTTGTATCGGCACTTGCTGCGCGAAGGTATGGTCCGTTAGTTGCCGGTCTCGTTGCTTTAATGGCGGATATTATTCAGTTTTTCATGTTTCCTACAGGTTTACCCTTCAGCTTTGGAATTTGCTTTTCAGGCGTTTTAAGCGGCATGATTTTAGGATTCTTTATGAATAAAAAAGTTGATATTAAGCGAATAATTATTGGTGTGTTATCTTCACAAATTTTATGCTCATTATTTCTAACGACATTTATAATGGTATATATCGAAGGATGGTCTCCTCTCTTCCCGCTTATTTATTGGAGAGCCTTGCAAGCCTTGATAATGATAGTTATTGAAATCGTGTTACTTTATCAGCTTTTTGTAAAAATTGATCTTGCAAAGATCACAAAAATAGTTAAATAATAAATGCGGATAAAGCCAATTGGCTTTATCCGCATTTAGTTTTATTTTACTACATAATAATCTTTTCTTGCTTCAGGTGTTATATTTTTTACTTCGAACAGATCGGTTAAAGTAACAAATTCATATCCCATTGATTTCAAAATCGGAATTATGCGGGCTACCTCATCCTCATTAGTTGGTACAGAATCAAGATCATGAATAAGAATGATCTGACCGTCGACACATTTTTCTGATAAATATTGAACTTTGAAATCGATATCAGTTGTAGCTGTCCAGTCGCTTGCACATATGCCGGTAATGAATGTCATACCAAGCTCCTCAACTACATCACGCATTGTACTGCTTGTTGCAAGATTTGGGGCGCGGAAGAATTTTGGAGCGGATCCTGTGTATGATGCAATAAGATCATTAGTATCTGAAATGCTTTTTCTTACTTCTTCGGCACTCATACCGTTCATAACACTGTAGCTATATGAGTGATTGCCAAACTCACAGCCTAATGCTGCGGCACGCTCTATTAATTCCTTGGAATTGCTGTTATTTTCGATTATTTCGCCTACAAGGAAGAATGTTGCAGGAACGTCATTTTCTTCAAGTGCATCAAGAATTTTGCTCATAAGCGCATTAGATGGGCCATCATCAAATGTCAATGCACAATACTTTTTAGAAGTATCAATGATCGGTGCTTGTTGCTGATCCAATACAGGCAAAATGATGTTTTCATCTGTCGCATATCTAATGCCGTCAACGGTTATTGATGAGCCGCTGCCGTCAGAAAACACCCAAAATGCCATGCCATCAATATTCTTAATATTTGTGCTATCAAGTATCATCGTTTCTTCTGAATTCATTTTTGTAAACTCAATACCGTTAAAAGTAAATATTCTGAATTCATCGTTGTTCCAACAATCCTCATACAATTTGGCGTAGTAATAAGCTTCATCCACAACAAAACCGATATAGAAGTTTTCAATATTATTCGTTTTAGCAATGTGTATAGAAACCTCAAGTCCAACAGCATCACAAAGCGCTCCGTCTTCAAAAGAAATTACAGCAGGCTTATTACCTTTTAGCGGTGAACAGTTCTTTTGATTTTGATTAATGATAGTAAGTAGCTTAGTGGTGCCTTTGTCTTCATTGAGCGTGTTGGCTATACTGTATTTTGGTACATAACTGTAATTAGAATCATACACGATCGTCGCTGAATAACAATCACCTTTATCTACATTGCTCGGTGTTTTACGGGCAGTATCCCCTTCCCAATCGATCAAGGTTTCTTTCAGTGAGGGTGCCTCAGGCATGGGTATAAGACCGATAAGAACCTTTCGTAACACAAGAACATCCTTGCCGTTGATATTTCCATCGAAATTCATATCAGCCGCTGAAATATCTTCGATTGTTGACAATCCGACAATGCCTTTACGCATACTGAGAACATCCTTGCCGTTAACATTTCCATCAAGATTAACATCGCCCAAAGAATAGCTTGCTGCATTAATAGCAGATGGTATGCAAAGCAGCAAAACGCATACCATTAAAACAGAAAGTATTTTTTTTAACATTACAGCTTCTCCTTTTTTACAATCTAATTATAACTTTTGAGTTAATTAAAGTCAATGTTTTTGTCACTTTAAACATTATTTCATATTATATAATGATGAATAAGTAATTATTTAAAAGATAGGTGTTTTGTATGATGGGCAGTGCGGCAATTATTTACGGTGACAAGCGGCAAACATTTTTATGTGATTTAGCTGACGGATATTTTGATAATGTGTTCACATATAATGTACCTGATTGGGATAATACCTTTAATTCTATAAAAACAACAATAGAAAATGCAGATTATATAATTCTGCCGATAAATTTTGAAACCAACGGATATATTTTTGGCATTGAGCGCAATGAATTTGTGAAAATGTGCATAAATAAAACCGTGATTTGCGGCAATGCTGATTGTTTTTACGGTAACCCAGAATTAAATGTTTTTGATTATTGTAAAGATGAGGCTTTTCAGATAAATAACGCTGCATTGACTGCAGAAGCGGCAATATCTACAGCGGTTACTTCATGCGATGGTTCGCTGTATAACTCAAAATGCTTGATTTCTGGAAGCGGAAGAATAGCAAAAATACTTGCCGGTTTTCTCAAACCTATTGCAGGTGATATAACTATAACTGCAAGAAACACAACAGAACTTTTAATGCTGAAAATCTACGGATTTAATACAGTTGATCTTAAAAATTTGTCAGAATTAAATGATTATGACTATATTTTTAATACTGTGCCGTTCAGAATATTTGATTCCAGGCTTCTAAAAACTATGAAGAAGGATTGCGTATATATTGAGCTTGCTTCTGCACCATATGGGATTGATGCGTATTTTGCGGAAAATAACGGTATAAATATCATTAAAGCAGGAGGTTTGCCCGGAAAATTCTCACCATACACAGCAGCAACAATAATTATGGATTCGATTATTAAATTTACTCGGGAGGTAAATGTATGAGTAAATTAAGAGTAGGGTTTGCATTGTGTGGATCATTTTGCACCTTTAAAAAAGTAATACCTATAATACAGCAGTTAGCCGACAATGGTGCTGAAATATACCCCATCATGTCACAAACTGCTGCATATACTAACACTCGCTTTGGTTCCTCTGTTGAATTCAGAGAGCTAATTGAAACGATTTGTAATAAAGAGATAATAACCACCATAGAACAAGCAGAACCGATAGGTCCAAGAAAATTACTTGACATTCTTATAGTTGAACCATGTACCGGAAATACATTAGGAAAGTTGGCAAATGGTATTACCGATACATCTGTAACTATGGCTGTGAAGGCACATTTGCGAAACGAACGCCCGGTCTTGATCGCTGTTTCTACAAACGACGGTCTTACGGCTAGTGCAAAGAATATTGGCAAATTACAAAACAGCAAAAACATTTTCTTTGTTCCTTACACACAAGACGATGCATATAATAAACCTGCATCCTTGGTTGCAGATTTTGATAAAACGATGGTTGCAATGCATCTTGCACTTGAGGGAAAGCAAATACAGCCGTTACTAATTAAATAAGGAACTGCCAACAAGCAGTTCCTTATTTCTTTTTATACTTATTTCGCGTGGCAAGCCCACCTCTTATATGTCGTTCTGATTTGTTCGTTTCAAGCACCGATTTTACTTTTAAATATAACACAGGATCAACCTTTTTCAGTCTATCAGAAACATCTTTATGTACGGTGGATTTTGAAATATTGAATTTAGCTGCTGTCGCACGCACAGTGGCTTTATTCTCTACTATATATCCTCCGAATATTTCGGCTCTTTCCCAAACATTTTCCCTCATACAATCAACTCCTAGATTGGTTAGTTAATTGTATGAATAAATGTTTGAAATTATGCTAATGTATCAAGTATATCTGCGCTTGCAATAATACCGTAATCTGCATAGTCAAATATCGGCGCATTTTTGTCAGGATTTATAGCTATAACAGTTCCTGATTGTTGCATTCCGACAATATGATGTACAGCTCCTGAAATGCCAACGGCAATATAAATTGGAGGACTGATGGTTTTACCGGTAAGGCCGACCTGAAGATCATAAGATAGAATATTATTGTCAACTGCTTTTCTTGTGGTTGCGAGCTGTGCTCCTTTTCTTTTAGCAAAAGATCTTATGACTTCAATATCGTTTTTTGCGCCCCATCCGGCGGCTATTACGATATCATCACTCGCCTTCCCAGTTCGAACAGTTGCCATTGCAGGCTTCGTGAGACTGATGATTTTTGCAATTATGCTACCTGAAAGCGCAGGTCGGTACATAATAAGCTGTTTACCGTCAGTTTCAAGGGATGTGCAGTCTGCACAAAGACCTAAATTTAGGATTGCACTTACTTTAGCGGCTGTCTCCTTGCTCCATGCGTCACTAGCCCATAAAACAGCATCTGGTTTATGAGTGCGTATAATATCAACTATTCTATTAGTATCTTTTTCTTCAATAACAGTTATATTATCACTCACAGTACTTGCAAATGAATAGGGTTCTTTGCCGATCACAAATACTTTTTCAAGCAAAGCATGATCATTAACTGGCATAGAGACTTTCATTTTCTGTTTATTAAGCGCTATTTTGATTACTTTGTCTAATTCTTCAGGAGAAATGATTTTGCATTTCCTTTTTCCTGAATGGTTTTCATATGTTTTTATTACTCTTGTTGGTGAACCTATAAGTCCGCACCTCAAGGTATCTGCACCGATGTCCTTTGCATCCCACACTTCCAATGCACCTGTTCTTGACAAAATACTTGGAAGTCTTAAAGTGTTTATACGTTCAATAGTAAGCAGTGCAGGAAGTAAAACCGATTTAACACCGGTTTCTCTTGTTGTACATGTGATCTTTTCTCCGATATTATCAATACTCATAACATTTGAAATCAGAGAGGTTTCAGCAAAAACAGACAACATGGCACCTGTCTGAGCAGTATCGCCGATAAGTGTTTGTCTGCCGCAGAAAATTAGATCAGGCTTGATTTTTTTAACGGCCAACGAAAGAGTATATGCTGTAGCTATGGTATCTGCGCCTGCAAAAGCTTTGTCTGACAAAAGTATTGCTTTTTTGGCTCCAAGCCTCGTAAGCCGCAAAAGAAAATCACTGACAGAACTCGGTCCCATGCTTATTATGATAACCTCGGCATCATTTATCTGTAAGGCAGCTTCATAAGCACAAGCATCAAACGGATTAATTTCACCATCAAGACCTTGTCTTATACAAACAAGTATTTTCATATATGTTACCTTTCGTGATATACTTCTGCTAAAGCATCATGTATCTTCTTGTATTTATTAAAAAACACTCGGTATTTATTCGTATTATCGAAATTAGGATAAGTTATTTCATTCACCTTCACACATTTAGCAACTGCATCGGCGGCATCATTAAATACCCCAACCGAAATTCCTGCAAGCATCGCAGAGCCAAGTGACGAATCACTGCTTTCAGTAGTTTTTAAAGCTATTCCAAGAACATCCGCTATCATCTGCCTCCAAAGCTTACCTTTGGTTCCACCACCGATAGCAGTAGCAACATTATCATATGGAATATTCAGCGAATCAAGATATATTTTGCTGTCAAGCAATGAATATGCTACGCCTTCAAGCACAGCTCTTGTAAAATGAGCCTTTGTGTGAGTTGATCTTATTCCTGTAAAGCTGCCACAAAGCATAGGATCTGCGTAAGGGGTAAGCTCTCCATTAAGATATGGATGATAGATCAAACCGTCACATCCGATGCTTATATCAGCGGCACTTTCATCAAGCTGCTTGTAATCACCACCGAATGTATCTCTGTACCAACGATATGAGGCAGCACAGGATTTTGTGGCTGTACCCGGATACCAAAGACCATCTACAACATGCGAGTAATTCACAAGATGACGGTCCGGATATGGTTTGTCTGTGATAACACATATTCTTCCTGCTGTAGCAAGCTTTACGGTGATATTCTCCTTAGAAACAGCTCCTGAAGCTAAAACTTCCATAACTGTGTCGGTGCTTCCACAAATAACATCAGTTCCCTCTTTAAGACCTGTTGATTTTGCTGCATCTGCGGTTACCTGACCGATAATATCAGTTGATTTTTTTATCGTTGGCAGCATATTCTCGTTGATATCAGCGAGAGCACATAATTCACCATCCCACATCATTGTGTTGCAATCAAATAGCATACTTCCTTCTGCTTCTATTTGATCAGTACAGAACACCCCAGTAAGAAAATATCGAATATAATCCTTTTCAAAGAATATGTAACTTGTTTTTGCAAATACGTCAGGTTCATTTTCCTTAAGCCACATCAACTGTGGTAATGTCCAGATCGTATCGGGCTTATGATAGGTTTTTTTGAATATTTCCTCGCCCATTTGCTCATACAGCTTATCTGCATGAATACGGCTTCTGGTATCTGTCCAATGAATTGCATTACGCAGAGGACGAAAATCCTTATCACAAACGAGAGAAGTATGAGTAGCAGAATCAACTGCAACTGCTAATATATCAGTACTGTCAATACCACTTTTATAAAGTAAGGACTTTGTATTTTCACATAAGGCAGTTATCCAATGTTCCGGATTTTGTTCGCAAGCACCGGACATAGGATGTAAAGTAGGATATTCTACTGTATTGTCAGCGACAATATTTCCGAATGTATCAATTAGTGTTGCTTTTGAAGCACCACCACCAAAATCTAAGCCCAATAGATATTTCATATTATTTTCTCCGTCAATTTATAGCACAATAGAGATATGCAAGATGCATATCTCTATAATTTAATAATTTATCTTTTTTCTATCCAAGCATGATCGGGATCACTAACTCTGTTAAAACCCTGATGATCGCCTGCCATTAACCATAGAAAATATGTTTGATATCCGGGAGTTGCAACAGTTGTATGATATCCGTATGGAAACTCTACTAATTCATCATTTTGAACTCTGTAAGCTTCATCTAATTTGCCGTCAGATGTATACAGGCATTGTACAGCAAATCCCTGCTTGGGATCAAACAGGAAGTAATAAATCTCTTCTGCTATACATTCTGTTGGCATATTGTCTTCGTCATGCTTATGAGGCGGAAATCCTGCCCAGTTGCCTTCGGTAACATATGCTTCACCGATAGTAAGTATTTTTGCATTGGTGTTGCCGTCAATGATAAAGCTTGTTTCTCGCTGATATGGCTGTTCGCCCAAAACTTTTGATACAACATGATCTTCTCTTAACAACTGGGGTTCTGTTTTTTCTGTAATAGGTGTAGCACACACAGCAATTTTTAAATGATCTATTGCTGAAATTTCAAGCGCCTGTTCTTTCGGCATATAAAAACTTTCTGCTTTGCGGTTTTCAAATACAGTATTTCTGTTACCGATATTCTCCCATTTTGTATTATTGAAAGCAACATTACAATGACCCTCAAGTATTATAAAGGCAGTTTCTTTATCTTCGGTATTAAATTTTACAGACTTCCCCGAATCAAGCTCAATAATGCCGAATTCAAGTCTGTTTAAACTGCACTCGCCTATTTTACAGATAGGAGTATATCCGTTTGTAGGTGTATATGTCTTTTTATAATTCATAACCATTCTCCTTCATATAATTCATGGTAGTTTCAAAATCCGGTGTACTTTCTCTTGCGCCGACACCCGTACATTTAATTCCCGATACAGCACTTGAAAAATGACAGCATTTAATATTATCGAAGCCTTTGACCACCGCAGCAGCAAAAGCACCGTGAAATACATCGCCTGAGCCGTTGGAATCTACAACAACTGCAGGATAGATCGGATACGAAACTGTATTTTCACCGTCATACATAATTCCGCCACGTTTCCCTTGGGTGATCACAACGACCTGCGGACCGTAGTCTTCATAAAGCTTTTTTGCAGCTTTTTCTGCAGTAGTACAGCCCGTGTGGCAAAGAGCGAACTCTTCGGACGGTATCATAATATCGGTGAGAGATAAAAGTTTTTCTACACCTTCATAGAGCCCACCACAATCGTAAAGCACCTTAGTACCGTTTTCACGGGCTATTTTTGCGGCTTCAATGGCAGCATCCATTTCATTGCCATCCACCATCAGAAGCTCAGCATCCCTTATTGCCTGTCTTTGAACATCATTGAGCATTAGGGGCGGCAAATTACCTTTATCAAAAACGCAGGTTCGTGTGGCCGTATCAGTACAAAGCCAAAGTACAGAAGCAAAAGAACGATGTCCTGATTTTATCTCAACAAGATCAGTCTTAACGCCGTATTTTTGAAAATCCTCTATTAAATACTTACCGCCGTTATCATCTGATAAAATCCCAATGTATGCTGTATCCACACCTAATTTTTGTGCAGCCACTAGTCCGGTGGCTACAGGACCACCACCGGCAGTTTTACTTGCGGTAGCTCTGAGCTTGGTATCTTCTTTAGGATAAGAAGGAATATTATACAAGGTGTCAAAAACACAAGCACCGATTCCAACTATCTTACTCATAAATTATGCCTTTCCATCTGCACCGACTAGCTTTATCTTTTCAAGTGCAAGATTCTTGACTGTATCAATAGGATGCTTCATAAACAAATCAACTGCCAAACTTCTGTTAGGGTCATTGAGTGATTCTAAAGTACCATCTGCAAAAGCACAACACACATCAGTACCTATGTTCATTTTTCGAATACCTGCTTTGATAGCAGCCTTAACCTGATCGTCGGGGATACCTGAACCTCCGTGAAGAACTAGAGGGATACCATTAGTAGCTTTTCTGATAGCTCTTATTCGTTCAATATCAAGGCAAGGTGTCTTTTTATAGTGACCGTGAGCATTTCCAATAAGAACCGCAAGACAACATACACCGGTTCTTTTTACAAACTCGCCTGCCTCTTCAGGATCAGTATATTCCTCCATAGAATCGTCATTTACGCTTCCAATATGACCAAGTTCTCCTTCAACGCCTACATCAACATAACTGCAAATATCAACAATATGTTTTGTATTGTCAACATTCTGCTCAAAAGGATGGACTGAACCATCGTACATGATACCGGTTGCCCCCCAACGAAGCGCCTTCTGTGCTTCAATTTCGGAAGGTCCGTGATCAAGGTGAAAGCATACGGGAACAGTTGCCTTTTTTGCAGCAGCTAAAATAACGGGAGCAAGATAGTAACCTACCTCTTCGTTAATAAGACGGGGATAAACCTGAATAATAACAGGTGCTTTAGCTTCTTCAGCGGCCTTTATTACTCCCATAACTGTTTCAATGTTATATACATTGAAAGCAGGTATACAATAGCCGCCTTGTTCAGCCATGCCGATGATTTGTTTTAAATTCACTAACATAACTAGCTCCCCTTTTTCATCCGAGTATCAAGTCTTCAATCGAAAGAATCTCGATATCCTTTGCAATTGCTTTAAGACAAGCATACTCAGCAACGCTTGCTGTTATTATAGTTTTTGCGCCGATACTCGTTGCATTGAAAATTCTTCTCTTTGCAACCATTTGAATGATATCCGGCATATATTGATTCATAAGAATATTACCGGCCCACACAGTATCTCCTCGATTCAACAGCATTTCCTTAAGGTTAGCATAAGCACTAACAATCACCCTTGCTTCTTCAGTCTCTTCAAGGTCACGAGAGAGCTGATACGGGTCTTGGAATACAACCTCTTTATCGCTGATTTTAGTTTTTAGTTTACCTTTCTTTATAAGATCTGCAACAAAACTAGTATATGTAACAACATTTGCGGATATCTCGATGCCGTACTCTTTATATAGCTGCTTAATAGCTTTGGCGTCATTAGGATCATATACAATTACAGTTTTATATTCATCTAAAGTCTTTGCGCAAGCGGCCATCTGCTCTTTGGTTTCATTAGCAGCGCCAATTAGAAAATCAAGCTGTGCACCAGTAGCAGGCTCTTTATCAAGCACAGTGAAAGAAACATCAGCTTTATCAAGAACCTTGATTGCCTTAATTGCCTGATCAGGTACCATATATACAGCGTCTGTTCCGAGATAAAGTAAAGTATCACTAATCTTAGAATGAGCAGAAATTATATTTATGAGATCATCGCATATTTCGGTTTTACCATATGCGTTACCCGTGGTAAGACAGTTTTCAACTAAAGTCATTATATAATCAGGTAATTTCCCTTCTAATGCAGCCTGAAGTCTGACTTCCTTTGTGAACATAACAGGATCCCAACCGGTAACACAATCGTGTACACAAGCACCACAAGTGGCACATTCGTAGATGTTATCCATAATTTCTGAAAGATCAATAGCGTCACGGTTTACAAGTGAAATACCAAGTGCTCTGGCTCTTGCTGTATTTCTTTCCTGACCTGTTGCGTTTCCAACAGGACAGATATGATGGCACATCCAACAAAAACGACATG
>JAXJVX010000076.1:0-2740 GCA_036308305.1 Acutalibacteraceae bacterium
CCCATTTCGTGAACAGCCTGGGCAATAGGCATGGCAATAGCACACCCAACACCTCCGCCTACAATGCAAACCTTTTTAAGACCTTTAATATGGGTAGCAACACCAAGCGGGCCTACAAAGTCCTGAATGGAGTCCCCCTCGTTTTTATGATTAAGCTTTTCAGTAGTAGCACCCACTATTTGAAAAATAATTTTAACTGTGCCATTTTGCTTATTTGTTCCTGCAACAGTAAGCGGAATACGCTCGCCGTCTTCATCAACGCGCAAAATGATAAACTGACCGGGGAGTGCCTTATTTGCTATAAGCGGAGCTTCGATTTCCATTTGCGTTACGGTAGGATTCAAAATTCTCTTCTTTATAATTTTATACATAATATTCCCCTTTCTTCTGCAAAAAAGCGACCGCTGATACAACGATTGCTTTTTGTGTAAATTTTAGTTTACTGTTTAGAAGTCAACCTCAGTGTCATAATAGCAGCATTTAAGCAGCTTTTCCATCTCTTCAACAGAAGGCTGACGGGGATTTGAACCGGTACAAGCATCAGCAAGGGCATTCTTGGCAATCTCGGGAAGTCTCTCAAGGAATACTTCTTCAGGAACAAAACCGTTCTCGCAAGGATAACTGTCAGCGCCGTAGTTCTTGATACACTGCGGAATATTCAAGGCATCGTTCATTCCACGCAGATATTTAATAAGGTTCACAATCTTTTCATCATCGTTCGCACCCTCAAGACCCATATAATCAGCGATAACACCGTAACGCTTCTTAGCAGTCTCATCCTTAGCGTTGAAAGCGATAACTTTTGGTAAGTACATTGCGTTAGCAGCACCATGAATAATGTGTGCACCAAAGTCCTCAAAAGCAGCACCAGTCTTGTGAGCCATAGAGTGAACAATTCCGAGCAAAGCATTTGAAAATGCCATACCTGCAAGGCATTGAGCATTATGCATAGATGCACGCTTGGACATATCGCCGTTATAAGAATCAATAAGATCACTCTGAATCATTTTAATAGCAAATATAGCGAGCGGATCGGTAAAGTCACAGTTAGCGGTGGAAACATAAGCTTCAATAGCGTGAGTCATAGCGTCCATTCCGGTATGAGCTGTAAGTTTCTGGGGCATAGTCTCTGCAAGCTCAGGGTCAATAATTGCAATATCAGGAGTAATCTCGAAGTCAGCAAGAGGATACTTGATGCCTTTTTCATAGTCAGTAATAATAGAGAAAGCAGTAACCTCGGTAGCGGTACCGGATGTGGAAGGAATAGCACAGAAGCGTGCCTTCTTACGAAGCTCGGGAATCCCGAATACTACACACATCTGTTCAAAGGTAATTTCAGGATACTCATACTTGATCCACATAGCTTTTGCAGCATCAATAGGAGAACCACCGCCGATAGCTACGATCCAGTCGGGTTGAAATTTAGTCATAGCCTCTGCACCACGCATAACGGTATCAACTGATGGATCGGGTTCGATACCTTCAAAAAGTTCAACTTCCATGCCGGCTTCTTTTAAGTAGGATACTACTTTATCAAGAAAACCAAAACGTTTCATTGAACCGCCCCCAACGCAAACCATTGCGCGGGTTCCTTTAAGAGTCTTGAGTACCTCAAGCGTACCTTTTCCATGGTAAAGATCACGGGGTAAAGTAAAACGTGCCATAAAATGACCTCCAAACTTTATTATTTTTTAATTACCTATTTGTATTATATTATTAAACATAAGTGGATATAACTACCAATTAGAGAAGCTTGTCTTACATAAATTGATAACATATCTATTCAAAAACTCGGTTATCAACTTATGTAACTTCGAATTACTTATTTGGTAGTTCCCCAATAGAAAAAAAGATAATATTATGCTGTCATGAACCATACAACTTTCTTGGTCCATAACGATAAGATCACTGGAGCACATCATGACACCATTATCAAAAGGATAAAGACATCCGGAAGAGAGACCATTTTAGGAAGAGATGCTCTCTCTTTTTTGTAGCAAAGTATACAGTTATTGATTACCAATATGACGCTTCGTAACAGAAAAGTATCTTTTATATGGCTCTTGTTTTTAAACGGAAGAACTATGATACAGCGGCAATCACTCTTGTCGAGAGGCAATAGCAGATTGCCAAGGATATAGGTACAAGTAAACACACCATAAAGCGATATATCCATTTTACTAACCTTATCCGTATCGAAGAAACCCGTTTAGAAAATACCTATATGCTTTACGAACTTAATGATATATGAAAGAAACTATGATCCTTTGCAGAATACGCAAAGAAAGCACTGCCTTCGGAGCATGTAAATCTTATCTCAACGTTTGTTGAACGAATTTATATTAATACAGGGAATGACAAAAGATTTTGCCATATCTTTGTGAAAGATTGTACTGAAGAGGACTATACAAACCTCTTTGACTCAGCCGGTTACATATCCCATTCTGCTAATCGCATAAATTTAACATAAAGTAATTCAAAAGAACATAGCAAACACAATATGATATTTACCATTGCAAGTTGTATGTACTAAACTGTTTTTATTCTTTATGGATAAACCTCCCAATACTTTGACAAATTGGTAAAAAAATCTTTTTTGTCTTTAACATTAGGAGTTTTTTTATTTGAATCCCACCCTAACAGCTTTTAGAACCACCTGCATAGCAGATGATTTTCATTTAGACAATCGAGTAGGAGATAATTAATTAATTTAATCATCGTCCTCTCACACCACCGTACG
>JAXJVX010000077.1:0-3127 GCA_036308305.1 Acutalibacteraceae bacterium
ACAACCACCACAACCACTACAACAACCACCACTACAACAACCACTACTACTACAACCAAGGCTGCTGAAACAACTACGATAGAATATTATACAAAAGAGTGGTCACCTCGTTATTAATAACTTATAATGGGAGTAAAAGATGAAAAAGATTTGTTATGTTGTTACAGTAATTCTAATTTTTACTATGATGCTTGCATTTTCTGCCTGCAAATCAGAGGGTGACGACAAGAAGCCAACAGTAGCTGCTGTCACAACTGTTGCAGCAGATTTAACTGGAAATTCAGATGTTGTATCCGATACTGCCACTGAAGCTTTGTCAGATGCGTCGTCTGATGATAACTCAATTGCACAGAATACATCGGATGTGTCCGAAAAGACAAATACTGATAACAACAATAAAAATGGTGCAACTAATGCGTCTTTCGATGATACAAAGGCGACTGAAAAGCCTTCAACAACTGCTAAATACACAATGCCTGCGTATACAGTAGGAGGACCTGGTAACGATCCTTATGTTGAGGATATTTTCTAATATATATGAATTCCTTTGTAATTAAAGTAGCAGAGCTTAATGTCCTTATCAATACAAGATTTGACAGACTTTTGGCTATCTGCAAGGACTATGTTGTTGATACTGATGATTACGATATATCCGTGTCCGTTTCGGACGCGGATATAATGCGTGAAAGAGACATATCTGAAGGTGTGTTTTCTGACGCTTATTTAGAGTCTGTTTGTATGTATCGTAATCTGTGTTTACAGCTTCCAAAGTACGGCGCTTTTTTACTGCATGCCTCTTGTATTGAGGTCGATGGTGTTGCATATGCTTTTTCTGCAGCAAGTGGGACAGGTAAGTCCACACACACAATGCTTTGGAGAAGACTGCTGGGAGATAGGATGCGGTATGTCAATGGTGATAAACCTATCATACGCTTTTTTGACGGACTACCGTATGCGTGCGGTACTCCGTGGGCAGGCAAAGAGGGATACCAGAATAATTGTATGGTGCCGGTTCGTTCGATCTGCTTTATTGAAAGAGGCACAGAGAACAAGATAATAAATATAGGTAAAGATGCAGGAAAGCTTATTATGAAACAGATAATTCTGCCATCTGATGCCGAAGGTGTGATATGCACGCTTGATCTTGTTGATAGATTTTTAAGATCCGTTTCTTCGTATCGCTTGGAGTGTAATATCTCTTTAGAGGCTGCACAAATTGCGTACGAAGCAATGAGTACTTTGAATTAATTTTCGGAGATTGATTTATATGAAAATTCCTGATGGCTTTATAATTCGTGAAGTTGCCGGCAATCATATTGCTGTTGCGACCGGCGAGGCGAGCAAAAAATTTAATTGCATGATCACGGTCAACGGTAGTGGCAAAATCTTATTTGAAACTCTGCAAAAAGGTGCAGAGCGTAACGAACTTGTAGATGTATTACTTAATACATATGAAGTGCAAAGAGATGTTGCTGAGCGAGATGTTGACAAATTTATTGCAAAATTAGCGGAGGCTGGTCTCTTTGATTGAGTCACTATCTATGAATGATATGTATCCGCTGATAACCGAAGTTATCGAAAGCGGAGGAGTATTTCGTCTATGGCCGAGAGGCACAAGTATGATGCCTTTGCTTCGACAGGGTGAGGACTCGGTTTCATTGGCTTTGCCTGAAAATGTTGAAGTAGGTGATATTGTTCTTTACCGCCGTAAAAACGGTCAGTTCGTCCTGCACCGCATTATAAGCATTGCAGATGGCGGGTATACTATGTGTGGCGATAATCAGTATATACTCGAAAGAGGTATATCGTACTCACAGTTGATTGCAAAAGTCGTTGGGATATACCGTGGTGAGCAGTATTTTGATGTAGGGAATCTGCAATACTCAAAGTATGTCAAGCATTTACCGCATCGACGTATCAAAATTAGGTTTAAAACCCTTTGTTATCGTATGCGTGATAAAATTTTTCCTCATAGTAAAAATTAATGCTTGATTTTATCATATGAGTGTTGTATAATATATCTTGTTATATGTGCCGGTGTGATGGAATTGGCAGACGTGCTGGACTCAAAATCCAGTGGTAGCGATACCGTACCGGTTCGACCCCGGTCACCGGCACCAACAAAAAACGCACTTTTGTCTACCGACAAAAGTGCGTTTTTTGAATGATGTTTGCCTTCGGCAAATGATGGCGTTTCACTGATGATGTCGCTAACGCTAATGATGTCGGCTTCGCCTAATGTTTTGGGGAAAACATCGCATCATTGCGACCCAAGGGAACAACATCATATTTGCGGAGCAAATATATCATACGTCGTTAGCCGTATATCATATCGCATCAGCGATATATTATTGAAAAACGCAATTTTTTATGATATGATATCATTGAAAAAAGGTGCATTTATGTCCGAAAACAGTTGCTATACATATTTCCGCATTACCGGTAATTTTGTTCCCGATCTTGTTACGGAACGATTGGGTCTTGTTCCTGAAAAATACTGGAAAATTGGGGATAAACGCTGCAACGGGACATTGTATGATTTTGCATCGTGGGAAATCGGGCGGTGTGAGCAATATGATGTGCTGGTAGAAAAACAAATGCGTACAACTATTGCTCCTCTTTTGGATAAAATTGATACCCTTAATGAAATCAAAAACGAATTCGATGTTGACTATACATTAGAGGTTGTTCCTACTGTGTACGCATCCAATGCAAGTCCGTGTCTTGCGCCATCGCTAAAAGTTATTGATTTTTGCCACGCAACAAGAACAGAAATTGACATTGACTTGTACGTGATGGAGCAAGAGTAATTACACTACTTTTGGTCGTTCTTACCCTACTTATACTACTTTTAGTCGCTTTTTCGCAGAAAAGAACCCACATTTGTCGTAGACAAGTGTGGGTTCTTTTCAACTTCGTGCGTAAGCCGCAATACTTCACAGCGGCATTTCCGCTGCTTCACTTAGGCGAAGCCCAAACTTCACTAAAAGTTGCTTATTGCAGATATTTGTGATATAATCAGTTCGATAAATAAGAATTTGTAGGTGCGTGCAATGAACCTAATAGAATTAACTCACAAGAACGATATTTTACAAACATATGAGATTTACAAACACTGTATGTTTAT
>JAXJVX010000078.1:0-10423 GCA_036308305.1 Acutalibacteraceae bacterium
CTTCCAACCAAAGCGATGCGTGCCGTTGCAGCAAAGCTGGTTGTGTCAAATCTAAACAAGGCAGACGAGGTATGGACGGTGTCCGAGGGAACTGCCGAAAGTCTTAGAAACATAGGATATACAGGCGGCTTCCGGGTAATGCCGAATGGTACTGATTTTAAAAAAGGTGTATCCGCTCCCGAAAGATTAGATGCGCTTAGTAAAAAGCATTGTCTCGGCAATGAGCCTATCCTGCTTTTTGTCGGTAGAATGATGTGGTATAAAAACATACGGCTGATCCTTGATTCTCTCGCTTTGCTTAATATACGATATAAGATGATATTTGTCGGCGGCGGTAATGATCTTGATGAGATCAGGGAATACAGTAAAAAGTGCGGTGTGTATAACAATTGCGTATTTGCAGGTGCTGTGTCCGACCGTGAAACGGTAAGAGATTATTTTTCACTCTCAGATCTGTTTTTGTTCCCCTCGACCTATGACACAGCGGGGCTTGTCGTTAAGGAAGCAGCAGCGTGTGAATGCCCGTCACTTCTGATCCAAGGCAGTTGTGCCGCAGAGGGTGTGATTGACAAGCGCAATGGATATTTATGTGCAACGCAAAGCCCGATAGATTATGCGAGAATAATAAAAGAAGCACTCGCTGACAGAAAAGCGCTTAAAACGGTGGGTGAAACCGCACAGAACGAGCTATATCTTTCGTGGGATGACTCGGTCAAAGCAGCATTTCACCGTTATGAAGAAATAATTGAAAACTTTAACAGTAAGAGAGGATTACTAAAATGAGCAATATGCAGCTTGCAGCACCCGAAAAGGGCGATTTAATGGCAACCCTGAGAACCAATATGGGAGATATCACATTCAAGCTTTTCCCCGAAAAAGCACCTAAAACAGTTGAAAATTTCACAACGCACGTTAAAGACGGTTACTACAACGGTATCATATTCCACCGTGTTATCAAGGACTTTATGATACAGGGCGGCGATCCAACCGGTACCGGCTGCGGTGGAGAAAGCATATGGGGTAATCCTTTTAAGGATGAATTCTGTCTTGAATTACGCAACTACCGTGGTGCACTATCTATGGCAAATGCAGGTCCCGGCACAAACGGAAGTCAGTTCTTTATCGTTCAATGCCCTGCTGTTTCATCGGGTCTTGTATCGCAAATGAGAGAGCTTGCAGACCGTGGATATCCCGATGAATGTACCGATAACTATGAAAGAATAGGCGGTACACCGCATCTTGATTTCCATCACACCGTATTTGGACAGGTAACCGAGGGCATGGAGGTTGTTGACGCTATTGCAAATGTAAAAACAGGCTATGCCGACAAGCCGGTTGAAGATGTGGTCATTCTTTCCGGCGAAGTATTTACATACGGTGAGTAATAATGAATGAACTTATAAAAACCGGATTGCCCCTGCTTTTGCAGGTGGCAATTATGTTTGTAATGATTTTTGCAGGCGCTGCTGCAACAAAGTTCAAGCTTATAAACCGAGAAGGCAACGACAAGATGATAAATGTGTTACTGTACATCGTTACACCCGCACTTATTATCGATTCATTTGCAAGCATTGATTTTACACCTCAGCGCGCGATCGAGCTGCTTATTGCAACAGGCTGTGCGGTGCTTACGCATATTGTTGGAATCGCATTCTCGTTTATCTTCACAAAAGAGAAGGACAAAGCACGAAAAGCCGTGCTTAAATTTGCACCGGTTTTCTCAAACGGAGGCTTTATGGCATTACCGCTTGCATCTGCTCTTTTCGGTGCAGACGGCGTATTTTACGGTTCCGCTTATGTAATAATATTCAATATTATGCAATGGACCTACGGCGTAACACTATTTCCGAAAAACGCCGGCACTCCGCTTACTAAAACGCTGATAAATCCGGGCACGGTTGGTGTTATACTAGGTCTGCCTATATTCATTTTCGGCATCGATCTGCCCTCTATCATCGCAGCGCCTATTGGACAGATTGCAGGAATGAATACACCGCTTGCAATGCTTGTGACAGGCTATTTTGTTGCAACGAGTGATCTGACAAAGGGGCTCACAAGGCCATCGCTTTGGATCGTGTGCCTGCTTCGCTTGCTTGTAATCCCGATGTGTATGCTGATAATATTCAAATACGGCTTTTCGCTTTCCGGCACACTGCTTTGCTGCTGTGTTCTGCCCGCAAGTGCGCCGTGCGCAGTCAACACAATGGTGCTTGCATCCAAGTTCGGAGGTGACGAGGATTTCGGACTTAAACTGCTTTCGATATCCACTATCCTTTCGGTAATAACCATGCCGCTTCTTTTGAGTCTTGCACAAATATAAAAATGCATAAAAATACATCTTTTCTATTGACATTTTATATTCAGCATAATATAATTTAGTTGTATTTTAATATTTAAAGGAGAGAAAACTTATGAAATTCACAAAAATCATATCATTAGCGCTTGCAGCTATTATGATGCTCGCCTGCTTCGCAGGTTGCGGTAATAAAGTAACTGCAAAGGTTATTGACATCAACCTTACTGAAGAAGAGTATGCTTTCGGTGTTGATAAGAATCAGCCTGAACTTCTCGAAAAGGTAAATGAGTTTATCGACAAAATCAAAAAAGACGGTACATTCGATGAGGTTTGCGACAAATACTTCGGTGACGGCGAACCGACAGCGGTAGTTTCCGCCGCTGAGGATTCAAGCAAGGATCAGCTTGTAGTTGCAACCAACGCACAGTTTGAACCGTTTGAGTACAAAAAAGGCGAAAACTTCTACGGTATTGATATGGAAATAGCAAAGCTTCTTGCTGATTATCTCGAGGTTGAGCTAGTTATTAAGGATATGGAATTTGACGCAGTTTGTCTTACCGTTGGTCAGCACAAATGCGACATTGCTATGGCAGGTCTTACTGTTAAGCCCGCAAGAGAAGAATATGTAACATTCTCAACTTCATATTACAAAGCAAATCAGAAGATCATTGTCAGAAGTGATGATAAAACCTTTGACGATTGCAAAACTGCAGCAGATGTTGAAGAGATCCTTAAAGGCTTTGACAAATCTACAACCATCGGTTTCCAGAACGGTACAACAGGCGGTTTGTATGTTCAGGGCGATGAAGAGTGGGAGTTTGAAGGCTTTGCAGTAGAAACAAAAGGCTACGGCAGCGGCTCACTTGCAGTACAGGATCTTCTTAACGGTAATATCGATTATGTTGTTATCGACTCAGACCCTGCCAAATTCATCGTTGAAGCACTCAACGGTTAAGGTAAATAATTATACATAACTATAATCAATAACCTCACCGTTCGGTGAGGCTATTGTGTTGTTTAAAGGGAAATTATTATGGGTGATTTTGGTTCAAAAATCGAACGATTTTTAGATGTTTTCATCGACGGCGGTGGTTATAAAGAGGTTCTCAGAGGCTTACAAAACACTTTGAAAATTGCCGTACTCGGTCTCATAATAGGTATCATTATCGGCACCTTGATTGCTGTGATTAGAGTATTGCCAAAATATAAAACACTGCCGAAAGTACTGAATGGAATATGCAGTTTTTATGTTGCGTTTTTCAGAGGTACGCCGATGGTAGTGCAGTTGCTGTTATTCTATTATGTTGCGTTACCGCTTATGGGAATAAATATGCCGTCTGTGACCGTTGCAACGATCGTGTTCGGACTTAATTCCGGAGCATATATTTCCGAAATTATGCGTGGCGGTATTATGTCGGTAGACCCCGGGCAGATGGAAGGCGGTCGTGCTATGGGACTCAGCTTTTCAAAAACAATGATCGCTATTGTGATACCGCAGGCAGTAAAAAATATTTTACCCACTCTCGGTAATGAGTTTATCACACTTATAAAAGAAACTTCTGTTGTAAGCTTTGTAGGTGCGCTTGACCTTTATGTTGCATTTAACAGGATAGGTTCAAACAGCTATGAATTTATGGTTCCGTATCTTGTTATGGCAGTGATTTATATTGTATTGGTGCTTATTATTACCGGTCTTGTGAAATTGATGGAAAGGAGCTTGAGAAAGAGTGATAGAAGTCATTGATCTTAAGAAATCCTTTGGTAAGCTTAATGTTTTGAAAAATATTAATACTACCATCAACGAGGGTGATATCGTTGTAATTATTGGGCCTTCCGGCAGTGGCAAATCAACTTTTTTGCGTTGTTTGAACTGTCTGGAAGATCCTACATCGGGCAGCATAATATTCGATGGTGTCGATATTGCAGATATGAAAGTAGATATTAATATCCATCGTCAGAAGATGGGTATGGTATTCCAGCATTTTAATCTTTTCAATAATAAAACTGTTATTGAGAATGTAATGCTCACGCCTGTGTATATCCAAAAAAAACGTATGCGTAGATTGAAATTCCGCAATCCGAACAATGAGGAAATCAAATCAGTAAAGCAGATCAAGCAGGAAGCGTTTGAACGCGCAATGGAATTGCTTAATGATGTTGGTCTTGCAGATAAGGCAGATGAATATCCCTCACGCCTTTCAGGTGGACAAAAACAGCGTGTTGCAATTGCAAGAGCATTGGCAGTAAAGCCCAAGGTGATGCTTTTTGATGAGCCCACCTCTGCGCTTGATCCGGAGCTTGTAGGCGAAGTCCTTAATGTTATGAAACGCCTTGCAAACGAGGGGATGACAATGGTGTGCGTAACTCATGAAATGGGATTTGCAAGAGAAGTTGCAAACCGTGTTCTTTTTATGGCAGATGGCGAAATACTTGAAGACGGAACACCCGAGCAGATTTTCAACGAACCTAAAAACCCGAGAACGCAACAGTTTTTACAGAGTATTCTTTAAAATACAACCGCCGTGCTAAATGCACGGCGGTTTAACTAAAGTGAGATTTATCATGGCAAAAGGAAAAACAATAAAAGCATTACAAGCAGCCTTTCCGTATACATTGCCGATAATGGCAGGATTTTTGTTTCTCGGCATAACCTATGGCATTTTAATGAATGTTTCAGGCTTCGGTTTTGTGTATCCGATGATTATGAGTGCTTGCATATTTGCGGGCTCAGTTGAATTTTTAACGGTAAATATGCTGCTTTCCCCATTTGATCCGATTCAGGCGTTTTTAATGGCGCTTATGGTAAATGCACGGCATCTGTTTTACGGCATATCAATGCTCGACAAGTACAAGGGTACCGGCAAAAAGAAGCTATACCTCATTTTCGGTATGTGTGATGAAAGCTTCTCGATAAACTATACTGCAGATATTCCGAGCAATGTTGATAAAGGCTGGTTTATGTTTTTTGTAACGCTGCTCAATCAGCTTTATTGGGTGTCAGGTGCAACGCTTGGCGGTATATTCGGCTCATTTATTGAGTTCGATACAAAGGGGCTTGAATTTGTGATGACCGCAATGTTCGTTGTTATCTTCCTTGATCAATGGCTGAAAGAGAAAAATCATTTCAGCGCCGTACTCGGTATCTCGGCATCAGTTTTATGTCTTATCATATTCGGCGCAGACAGATTTATCATCCCTTCAATGATAATTATTCTCACTGCTCTTACCCTTCTTCGTAATCCTGTTTACAAAGGCGGTGACGGCAAATGACATTAACTCAACAGATCATTACTGTTATTGCAGTTGCACTTGCAACTATGCTGACAAGATTTTTGCCGTTTATCGTCTTCCCTGCAGGAAAGCCCACACCTAAATATATACAGTATCTCGGCAGAGTTCTGCCCGCAGCGGTATTCGGATTACTGGTGGTATACTGTCTAAAGGAAGTAAATGTGCTTGCAGGCTGGCACGGTATCCCTGAGCTGATTGCAATAGCATTTATTGTAGTATTGCATCTATGGAAAAAGCAGATGCTTCTATCTATAGCCGGCGGTACGGTGCTATATATGCTGCTTGTACAGCTTGTGTTTGTATAAATAAAAGGTTGCCCTTAGATTATAAGAGCAACCTTTTATTCTCTGTTATCAGTCCTTATGAATGGGGCTGATTTTTTCATATCAATTATCGCTGAATATTTTTCAGGACGGCGGTACGCATTACCGTGCACCTCTTTGCTTCGGTATTCACGCAGCATATCCATATCAAACTCTGCAATGTAAATACCCTCATTACCGTCTGCCTCTACAATGCAGGTATCCCGTGAGCCTTCAATTTCAGGAAGATATGCAACACCGTCAAACGCATTTGAATGACCGTTACAGTCAGGCACGGTATCGGGATAATTGCAAGTAGCGATCCCTATCATATTTTCATATGCTCTTGCGCGAAGCTGCGAAAGACGGTTGATCTCCATCGGGCAGGCATTTGGAACAAGCACTATTTCTGCACCTTTAAGCATCAAAATCCTTGCACTTTCGGGGAACTCACGGTCAAAGCAGATCATAGTGCCGACTTTAACAGTGCCAATAGCGGTATTAAGTTCAGTAACATGGAACGCATCGCCCGGTGTCAGAGCACGCTCGACCGAAAAATCGCAGGTATGCACCTTCGCATAGGTGATAGCATTTTTACCGTTACGATCGAACAAAACGAGCGTATTTTTAGGCCCTGTTTCGCATTTTTCAAGCAGCGTTATACCGATAGCCATGCAAAGTTCTTTTGCAAGTCTTCCGAACGACTGCACAAACTCATCTTCAACAGATACCGCATCCTTTATCCACTCATCCGAAGGGCGTGTATAGATATCATATCCGTTACTGTACATCTCGGGAAAAAGAGCAATATCTGCACCCATTTCCTTTGCTTTTCTGCAAAAACTGATTCCTTTTTTTAGATTATCCTCTATTTTACCTGTTGGCGCAATTTGAAGAAGTGCTATATTTAAAATATTCATTTTTTAGTCAATTCTCATTGAAATATCAAAAGCCTTTACCGAATGAGTGAGTGCGCCGATAGAGATGATATCCACTCCCGTTTTTGCAACATCAGCAATTGTTTTATCTGTTATATTTCCGGATGCTTCAAGCAATGCTTGACCATTATTCATCTCTACTGCTTTTTTCATTGTTTCACAGTCCATATTATCAAGCATAATTACATCTGCCTTACAATCAAGCGCCTCCTTGACCTCGTCAAGATTTCGTGTTTCAACCTCGATCTTTACCATATGACCTAATTTTTCACGCAAGCGCTCTACTGCCGCTGTGATAGAACCGCAAGCATCAATATGATTATCCTTAAGCATTGCGCCGTCAGAAAGATTAAAACGATGATTTTTACCGCCGCCGACCGTTACTGCATATTTCTGCAAAGCACGCATTCCGGGTAGAGTTTTTCTGGTATCGGCAACAGAAGCATTAGTTCCTTCGCAAAGCGAAACTGCTTTATTTGTCATAGTAGCAATACCCGACATATGCTGCAAAAGATTCAGCGCAGTACGCTCACCCTTAAGCATAAGCACGGTATATCCCTCAAAATCAGCAATACGCTCGCCGCTCTTTACAAAATCACCGTCTTTCTTATAAACAGTTGCAGTAAAAGAGTCATCCAGCATCTTAAACACGGTGAATGCAACATCAAGTCCGCAAAGTACACCGTCTGCCTTGGCAATGAAATAGCACTTTGAACGCTGATCATCCGGTATGACAAGATCAGCAGAGGTATCAATGTAGTTGATATCCTCAAGCAGTGCGGTTTTGATAAGGTTTTCAACATAAAATTTATTCAGCTTCATCGTGAAATCGCTCCTCTTAATATAATAGCTGCGCAAGTAGCAAGGCTCTTTGCCTCACAGTAATCAGATGTTTTGCAGAATGCCTCATTATTAAGTCTTGCGCGTATCTGTTCAATAGTTTTAAGACCCTTTTCAGCAGCGTTGCGATCAGGAATAACAAAGTGACATTTTTGCATTATTTCCCTTATCTGCGTTCTTGTGCCCTCCGGCAGCGGTGCAGTACCGTTTTTAATAGGCGGTGTTGCACCGTGTACCGCAATAAATCCGGGATTATGAATTCTGCGGCTGATATCCTTTGCGGCACGCTTTGAGAATACAAGTGCTTCCAGCAAAGAGTTAGATGCAAGACGGTTTTTACCATGCACTCCCGTATTTGAGCATTCACCAACCGCATAAAGGCGATTTACACCGGTAAAGGAATTTTCATCGACCGCAATGCCACCCATAAGATAGTGGTGACAGGGGAACACGGGGATCGGCTCTTTAGTGAGATCAACGCCCTCTTCAAGACAGCGTGAATAAATAAGCGGAAAGCGATTTTTCAAAAAAGCGCTGTCGAGCCGTGAAATATCAAGATAGAACTTATCCGATCCCGTACGGCGATACTCCATAATGATGGAATGAGATACCTTATCACGAGGAGCAAGCTCAAGCCGCTCATCATAACGGTGCATAAATCGCTCATGGTTGCAATTAAGAAGGTATGCACCCTCGCCTCGTACCGCCTCGCTGATAAGAAAGCGCTCTCTGCCATCAGTTGCAGCAAAAGCAGTTGGGTGAAACTGTATGTAATCAAGATCCTTGATATTTGCACCAAGCTCATATGCAAGCCGGATGCCGTCACCCGTGGCAATGGATGAATTTGTGGTGTATTTATAAACTCTGCCGATACCGCCCGTTGCAAGTATCACAAACGATGCTGCAACATATGTCAGCTCACCGTCGATAAGCAACTCAGCAAAATATCCGTGATCTGCGTGCTTGATAGACGTACACATTGTATGCTCACATATCTCGACATTGGGAAGCTTTTTAACTTGATTTATCAGCACAGTTGTCATCTCATCACCGGTAGAATCCCGATGATGCACGATTCGATGTCGGCAATGGCCTCCCTCAAGAGTCATATGCAGATTACCGTTTTCATCCTTATCGAAATCGGCACCCATATTGATAACAGCACGCACCTCATCAGGGCCCTGCTCACACAGTATCTTTACCGTGTCAGGATTATTAGCCTGCCTTCCTGCAATCATTGTGTCCTTAATATGCAGATCAAAATTGTCATTTTCTTCGTCCAGTACCGCTGCTACTCCGCCCTGTGCAAGACTTGAATTGGAAAGCTTCAGATCTGCTTTGGCACATAAAAGAACATTTATATCGCTGTCAAGATTAAGCGCAGCATAAAGTCCTGAAACGCCGCTGCCGAGTATCAGCACATCGTATTTACCGCTTTGAATAGCCATAGCGTTAAAAATTCGCCACCTTTATTAATAAGCTCTTACCTCGAAAACACGCATTGCGCTGTCTCCGTAGGTAGAATGAGCATGAATTCTGATTTTATCACAAACAACACCATCAGTGTTGACCTTGTTAAAACGGGCTTCATTATCCTTTTTAACAATTCGTTTAACTTCACTTTCGCCATTATAGAAAACAATATCATAGTCCTTAACAAGCGTTGAGGGAAGCCCCTTCTCCTGCCTCTGCTTACACCAATTGTTAAGACTTATCATTATCTCACGGCTCAAATTTGAATCAAATTTAATATGTACCTCATTTATTTCGGTAAGCTCATCAAACATAAGCTCAATATACTCGCCGTCTTTGGAAAAACCATCAGAAATGTAGCAATTGGTATCCTCTCCAACGGTTCGGGAAACACCGTTTATAATATTTTGTACCTTTCCGTTTTCTGCTTCGGTTTTAGCGCTTACACGGCATTTTTTCGCTTTATCCGCTGTATCATTATTAACGACACCCGGGATATAACAGTCGTCACGAAGCAAGGTCTGCTGCAATTCCTCAATTTTTTTGCAAATATCACGGGGCAGACATTTATCTTCTATACACATCGCAGCCGCAGTACCGATAGCCTGCCCTGCAACGCCGCAGGTTGCCATTACTCTTGTTGATGCAAACGCAAGATGTGAAGCGGAGAACGCTCTGCCGCCAAGGAAAAGATTGTCGATATTCTTTGAAATAAGACAAGAATACGGAATGGTGTAAACATCGTTCAGATGAATATACTTTGTCGGCTCTGCCTCGGTAGATAAAAACCCCTCGATAACATGGCAGTCCATATCCCAACCACCGTATGCAACGGCATCTTTAAATCTTTTAGCAGATAAAAGATCTTCTTCACGCAGAACATAGTCCCCGAGCAGTCTGCGACTTTCACGCTTGCCGGGCAGCATACCAACCCAATCAAGTTCAAAATTATCTGCGCCGTGGTCACCGCCGTTTTTGATGTGATCCCAAATACCGTAAACGGTCTTGATTAACTCATCACGGATGTCCTCGCCGTCGTGAATAGTGTTAAATGTTTTACCGCCAAGTTCTATCCACCAATATCCCGATGTGTAATCAGTATGAGGACGGAACTTCATATCCTCCTCTGAGTATGTGTAAGCCCATTCAGGCTTTTTGAACTTCACGGGATGACCAACATCACGAGCGCTGAACATCAAGGAATTTCCCATTGTGTAATCATCCGCAGTATCAAGACCGTCTGCTTCGCCGAAGGTAGCTTTATCCTCTCTGCCGTACATATA
>JAXJVX010000079.1:0-10354 GCA_036308305.1 Acutalibacteraceae bacterium
CTCCCGTAGGGATTTCCTACGGGAGCGTTACTCTTTTCTCGGGGGTGTTTTTTGCCCGTGTTAGGAGAGCGCTTGAATGGCATTCAAGAGGTTAGCGGTTCGATCCCGCTTATCTCCACCAAAACCAATAAGAGCAGGTTTACTGCTCTTATTGGTTTCACAGTTCCTTTTATTAATACCAAAAGAGGGGTATTATGCAGCCAAGAGATGTTTTTACTACGGGTAAACAATGATTTAACACAAACGGCAGTCCCAAAACCGGATATTAGCATTATCGAGTTCGCTGTTGTTGTTCAGAAGATCTTATAATTAGGAGGATTTAGTACTTCTTGATCCGTTGGCAGACCTTACATCCGTCAAGAATTATTGACAGACCGAACATAAAATGGTTTGATAAATGGGAATTGGAAGACTTTAAATAAATATCTGATATATAGAGTATGACCACCGGATTTGATATGCCGGTGGTCATAATTTTTATTAAGATATACTTTTAAAACATCTCTGCTTTTTGTAAAACAACTGTCTTATCTGATCTGTCCGTTACCGTTGATGATATATTTATATGAGGTCATTTGCGGAAGTCCCATAGGACCTCTTGCGTGGAGCTTTTGAGTGGAAATACCTATCTCTGCACCGAAGCCGAACTCACCGCCATCGGTAAAGCGTGTGGATGCATTTACATATACCGCCGCCGAGTCAATGCATGCAACAAACTTATTCGCAGCCTCTCGATCATCAGTCACGATACACTCGCTGTGTCCGCTTGAATACTTTACTATATGCCCGATAGCCTCATCAAGACTGTCAACCACCTTAACGGCAATTATATAATCAAGAAATTCCTTGTAATAATCATCTTCGGTAGCATCAACAACACAATCCCCAAGGATGTTTTTTGTTCTTTTACATCCTCGTATCTCAACCTTCGATTTATCAAGTTGCTTCTTTATCTTCGGCAGCACATCTTCAGCAATGCTTTTATGCACAAGCAGAGTTTCTGCGGCATTGCATACTGAAGGTCTTTGTGTTTTAGCATTATCGGTAATTTTGACCGCCATATCAATATCTGCATCGGCATCAACATAAATATGACAATTACCCGTACCTGTTTCGATAACCGGCACCTTTGAATTCTCCACCACAGAACGGATAAGACCTGCACCACCTCTTGGGATAAGCAGATCAAGATATTCGGTAAGCTGCATTAATGCAGTCGCCGACTCACGGGAGGTGTCGGTGATAAGATTGATACAGTTTTCATCAAACCCACAACGGCGTACCGATGCACGCATCGACTCGCAAAGCGCAGTATTCGAATTGATTGCCTCCTTACCACCACGCAGAATAACTGCACTGCCTGCTTTAAGGCAAAGCACCGCCGCATCCACCGTGACATTCGGGCGTGACTCAAAAATTATGCCGATAACGCCCATTGGAACGCTGATCTTAGTTATCTTTATTCCGTTGGGGCGTTCTGTTTCATCAAGCACGATTCCAACAGGATCGGGCAGTTCAGCAACAGAAAACACCGCCTGTGCAATAGCTTTAATGCGGTCGGAATTCAGCATAAGACGATCGCACATTGCATCACTAATACCATTTTCGTGTGCCTTATCAAGATCCTTTTGGTTTGCCGCAAGGATATTATTACAGTCAGTGATAAGCCCATCAGCTATTGATCTTAATATTTCGTTTTTTCTTTCGGTTGAAGCAGTCATAAGACTTCTTGATGCGATACGAGCCGCAGCGCCGATTGCAGTTAGTTCCATTTAAAGCTAATCCTTTCTTGCGTGGAAATAGGTTCCTACCTTTTTACCGTCAAACAGATCGTACAAATTATTGTGGAGTTCTCTGCCTGAAAGCACTATCATATCAACCCCTGCTTTGGATGCAATTTCAGCAGCCTGAAGCTTTGTGTACATACCACCGGTACCGTGCTTTGAACCTGCACCGCCTGCCGCAGCATAAAGTTCAGGAGTAATGGCATCAACATCATGAATAAGTTTTGCATCTGACAAGGTGGGATTTTTATCATAAAGTCCGTCAATATCGGTGATAATAATGAGCAGATCGGCACTTATACAGTCAGCCACGACGGCGGACAGCGTATCATTATCACCAAAGATGTTTTCTTCATTCAGGATCTCGTCTGTAACAACGGTATCGTTTTCGTTTACTATCGGGATAACACCGCAGTTCAAAAGTTCGGTAAAGGTGTTTACGATATTGCCCTTACGGTTCCATTTTTCAACTGCGTCACGAGTCATAAGCACCTGTGCAACAATTTTATTATATTCGGAAAACAACTTATCATATATAAACATAAGCTCGCTTTGACCGACTGCGGCGGCTGCCTGCTTGCCTGCAACGGTATCGGGACGCTTATCCATATTCATACGGTCACAGCCGAGCGAGATAGCGCCGGATGTGACAAGTATTATCTCCTTGCCCGAATTTTTAAGATCGGATAAAACACGTACAAGCTCCTCCATTTTTCTGTAATTCGGTTTGCCGTTTTCATGGGTCAGCGTTGACGTTCCTACCTTAAATACGATTCTTTTTGCATTTTCTAAAGACACGGTGTATCCCTCTTTTTAAACATTATATGCGCCATTATACCATCATCCCCGCTAATATTCAAGTTAATTGTTGCGTAAGAAATCAAAAAATGATATAATAAATACAATTAGTGTGAAAATATGATCCGAAACGGAGAAAAAGTATGAAACTGCTGGCTTTAGACGGTAACTCAATAATCAACCGTGCATTTTACGGCATCCGTCCGCTCACTACCAAGGATGGCACATATACCAATGCTATTTACGGCTTTATGAATATTTTGCTCAAACTTATTAATGAGGTAGAGCCTGATGCGGTCGTTGCTGCATTTGATCTTAAAGCTCCCACCTTTCGCCATAAAATGTATGCTGAATATAAAGCCGGCAGAAAGAAAATGCCCGACGAACTTGCAATGCAGATACCGATAATGAAGGATGTTCTGCGTGCATTTGGCTGCGTAGTGCTTGAAAAAGAAGGCTTTGAAGCAGACGATATACTCGGCACAGTTTCGGCAAAATGCGAAAAGGAAGGCGCACTTTGCACCATTGCAACAGGTGACAGAGATGCCTTGCAGTTAGTATCCGACAAGGTAGCGGTGTTGCTTGCTGCAACTAAAGCAGGAAGTCCTGTACTTACGGAGTATACCCCAGAAAAGTTGATGGAAGACTACGGCGTTTCGCCTTCAGGTATGATTGAGCTTAAAGCGATAATGGGTGACAGTTCTGATAATATCCCCGGAGTTGCAGGAATCGGTCAGAAAGGCGCAACTACACTTATCAGCACATACAAAAGCATTGATTATATATATGAAAATCTCGACACGCTCGACATCAAGGAGGGCATGAGAAATAAACTCATCGAAGGCAAAGAAAGCGCTTTTCTCTCCCGCACTCTCGGTACGATATGCAGGGATGCCGATATCAATCTTCCGGATGAAGTAAGGCTGTCGGTTTTACAGCAGCGTGAGGAATTACGCAGGCTTTTAGTAAAGCTTGAAATGTTCAAACTCTGCGAGCGACTTTCCCTCAATGCAGATGAAAATACACCCCGTATTACGCAAACTCAGGCTGATATGGCAATAACTATTGGATATACTGAAAGCGCACCTGATAACTGTGTTTTTGCATACCTTGACGGTATTGCAGCAGCAAGGCAGGACGAGAAATATCTAATAATCAAAAACGTTTCAAGTATATCTTCGGCAAAGGGGATAATAATCCACGATTCAAAACAGCTTTATCATTCACTCAAAGCCGTAAAGTCACTTGATATTGCATTTGATACGATGCTTGCGGCATATATTGACAATCCCGATGTTAGTGACTATTCTTATGCTCACTTTGCCAATGTATATTCCGTTGCAAAGAGAGAGTGTGAATATGCAGAGCTGATATATATGCTTGATGTGACACAGCGTATGTATGACGATCTGTCGAAAAAGCTTGAAGAAAATAATCAGATACATCTGCTTTGCGATATTGAAATACCTTTGAGCTACACCCTCTACAAAATGGAGAGAGATGGCTTTTTGGTCGATAAAGCCGGCATTGCCGCATTTTCCGTTGTGCTTGAAGAGGAGGCAGAAAAGCTCCGTCAATTCGTCATTGACGAGGTCGGATATGAGTTCAATCTTAATTCTCCGAAGCAGCTTGGTATTGCACTTTTTGAAACGCTTGGTCTTCCTCACGGCAAAAAGACCAAAACGGGGTATTCCACCAACGCAGATGTATTAAACGAGCTTCGTTATCAATCGACGGCGGTAGATGCGCTTTTGCAGTACCGAACCGTTACCAAACTGAAATCCACATATTGCGACGGACTTTTGCGTGCTATTGATGAGGACGGCAGAATTCGCTCAACATTAAATCAGACCGAAACAAGAACCGGCCGCATCAGTTCAACAGAGCCGAATTTGCAGAATATCCCCGTCCGCACACCATTGGGCAGAGAAATGCGTAAATTCTTTATTGCAAAGCCTGACTGCGTGCTTGTTGATGCCGACTATTCACAGATCGAGCTGCGTGTGCTTGCTGCTGTTGCGAATGATGAAACTATGATAAACGCATTTAGAAATAATGACGATATCCATACAATTACCGCCTCTCAGGTGTTCGGTCTTCCGGTCGATATGGTTACATCTGAGCTGCGATCAAGAGCAAAGGCAGTTAATTTCGGTATCGTGTACGGAATAGGTGCATTTTCGTTGTCAAAGGATATCGGTGTTAGTGTCGCTGAAGCAAAACGGTATATTAACGGCTATCTCGAAACCTACAAGGGTGTTGACCGCTATATGACTGAAACGGTGGAAAAAGCAAAAGAAGATGGCTTTGTTACCACCCTTTGCAATCGCAGAAGATATTTGCCTGAACTATCTGCATCCAACTTCAACCTTCGTTCATTCGGCGAGCGTGTTGCACGCAACGCACCAATTCAAGGAACAGCGGCAGATATCATTAAGATCGCAATGAATAGAGTAAATACAAGAATAGAAAAAGAGGGGCTGCAATCCCGTCTTATAATGCAGATACACGATGAACTGATAGTTGAATCACCACTTGAAGAAGCAGACAAAGCAGCCGCTATTTTAAAAGAGGAAATGGAATCGGCAATGTCACTTGCCGTCCCGCTTACTGTTGAAGTAAAAAGCGGCAAGTGTTGGTACGATACCAAATAAGGTAATACTGATATGAAAATTCTTTTTGTTTGCACAGGCAATACCTGCCGCAGCGCAATGGCGGCAGCGATCGCAAAAAACGAATATCCGGAGTTAGAATTTGATAGTGCAGGGCTTGCAGCGGAAACTGACAGCAAAGCGTCGCAAAATGCGGTACTTGCTCTCGCTGAAAAAGGTATTGATCTATCAACTCACCGCTCAAAGCAGTTAACGGCAGATATTGCACAAAAAGCGGATCTGATCGTGCCGATGACAATGTCACACGCAAGTTTTCTTCTCAGTTGTGGGATAGATAAGAACAGAATAATTCTACCTGACATTGATGTATGTGATCCTTACGGTGGTGATCTTGATATATACCGTAGCTGCCGTGATCAACTGTACGCACTTGTGAAAAAGGTATGTGAAAATTTATGATGACAGTAAAAAGGCTGACTGAAAAAGATGTCGCCAATATAGCCGCTTTGGAAACGGAATGCTTTTCACATCCATGGAGTGAAAAGACGGTTACAGAGCACATAATAAATCCGAACAACGGATTTTTCGGCGCATTTGTTGACGGTGTTATAGTAGGCTACGGCGGGGTGTGCACGGTTCTTGATGAAGCGTATATAACAAACATCTGCACAAGCAAAAGTCATCGCAGATGCGGTGCTGCAAATGAGATTTTGTCGGAAATAGAGCGTTTCTGCAAGAGCAAAAACTGCTCGTTTATCTCACTTGAAGTGCGAAAAAGCAACACTGCCGCTATTAAGCTATACGAAAGCCACGCATTTTCTGCCGTGGGACTTCGCAAAAAATTTTATTCTGCGCCCGATGAAGACGCACTAATTTATACTAAACGATTTTAGACGGTGAAAATATGATGATCTTAAGCATTGAAAGCTCCTGCGACGATACCGCAGTAGCTATTACAGAAGAAAGAAAAGTTATATACTCGTTAGTTGCATCGCAGGTGCCGGAGCATGTGCTTTACGGCGGTGTTGTACCGGAGATAGCATCACGCAGGCATATTGAAGCTATATCACGGCTTTACAAGCAGGCAATGTGTGAAGCAGGGGTAACTCTCAACGATATTGATGCAGTAGCTGTGACCAATGCGCCGGGGCTTATCGGCTCGCTGCTCGTTGGTGTCGGCTTTGCAAAGGGGCTAAGCTTTGCTGCAAATAAGCCGCTCGTTCCCGTACATCACCTTCGCAGCCATATTGCGGCAAACTACATAGCGCATAAGGATCTAAAACCGCCGTTTTTAGCGCTTGTTGTATCAGGCGGACACAGTCATCTTGTTGAAGTCAATGACTACACCGATTTCAAGGTCATCGGCAGAACACGTGATGATGCTGCCGGTGAGTGCTTTGACAAATGCGCCAGGGCGCTCGGTCTTGATTATCCCGGCGGTGTTCATCTTGACCGCATTGCAAATGACGGTGACTGCAACGCATATACTTTGCCGAACCCTCGTGTTGACGGAAATCCGCTTGATTTTTCATTTTCAGGGCTCAAAACTGCTGTTCTTAATACCATCAATAATTCACAACAGAAGGGTATTGAAGTTGATGTTGCCGATATGTGCGCATCACTTCGCAAAACGGTGACGGATATTCTATGCAGTCGTGTCGAAACAGCACTTGGCAAGACAGGTCACAAACAATTTGTGCTTGCAGGCGGTGTAAGCGCTAACAGCGAGATACGTTCGAGAATGACCGAGCTGTGCCGCAAAAAAGGTGTGAATATCTATCTTCCGCCGCTTAAATACTGCGGTGACAACGCTGCAATGGTGGGTGTGCAGGGATATTATGAATACCTTGCAGGCACAAGAGCCGACTCCGACCTGAATGCATATGCAACTATGGATATAGAAACATTGAAGTAAAAAACCACGGTAGATCTTCAATCTACCGTGGTTTTCTCTTGTTAACTCAATTCTATTTACAGTTCAAGGTTGTTTACTGCACAGCAAAGTGCCTTGATCGATGAGCGGATAATATCCTCATTGATGCCTACACCCCAATGCATTTTTCCAAGGCAAGTGATGGCAACATATGAAACCGCTCTTGATGATGAGCCTCTTGTCAAAGCGTGCTCCTCGTAGACCGAAAGCTCATAGGAAATATTAAATCTGTCTTTAATAGCACGGCTTACCGCATCAAGACGACCGTTACCGCAGGCAGTTATTACTTCGTCCTCACCGTGATGGTGGATAGTAACGGATGCCTCAATAAGATTGTTATCTATCTGCTTGAAGTGACACTCAGGAATAGTAAATTTGGCGGTATTTTTGATATATTTCTGCTCAAATATCTGATATACCCACTCAGGTGACAGCTCTTTATGTGCATGGTCGGAAACCGCCTTAACAGTATAGCCTACATCCTCTCTCATCTTTTCAGGCAGAGAAAGTCCGAAATTCTGCTTCAAAATATAAGCAACGCCGCCTTTACCTGACTGACTGTTGATACGGATAACGTCGCTGTCATATGTTCTGCCGACATCCTTCGGATCAATAGGCAGATACGGAACATTCCACTTATCAAGTTGCTTTTCCTCACGATAATTCATACCCTTTGCAATAGCATCCTGATGTGAGCCAGAGAAAGCAGTAAACACAAGTTCGCCTGCATATGGCTGACGCTGCGATACCTTCATGCCGGTCAGACGCTCGTATACCTCACATATCTCAGTAACATTTGAAAAGTCAAGTCCGGGATCAATACCGTGTGAAAACATATTCATTGCAAGGGTGATAATATCGACATTACCCGTACGCTCGCCGTTACCGAAAAGTGTCCCCTCAATACGCTGCGCGCCTGCAAGAATACCGAGCTCAGCATCCGAAACACCGCTGCCTCTGTCGTTATGCGGATGCAGACAGAGTATAACGCCGTCACGGTATTTAAGGTTTTTACTCATATATTCTACCTGTGTTGCAAATACATGCGGCATAGCGTTTTCAACAGTAGTCGGCAGATTGATAATAGCCTTGTTTTCGGGTGTGGGCTGCCATACATCAAGCACCGCATTGCACACCTCAAGAGCATAGTCTACCTCTGTTCCCGGGAAGCTTTCAGGACTGTACTGAAATGAGAAATTACCCTCTGTTTCATCAGCCAATCTTTTCAGCAGCTGGGCACCGTCAACAGCGATCTTTTTGACCTCATCCTTTGACTTTCTGAACACCTGCTCACGCTGTGCAACAGATGTTGAATTGTAAAGGTGGATAACTGCGTGGGGCGCACCCTTTACAGCCTCAAATGTCTTTTTGATGATATGTTCTCTTGCCTGAGTAAGCACCTGAACGGTTACATCATCAGGAATCATGTTGCGCTCAATAAGAGCACGCATAAAGTTATACTCGGTTTCAGAAGCGGCAGGGAAGCCGACTTCTATCTCTTTAAAGCCAAGACGGACAAGCAAGCTGAAGAACTCCAACTTTTCATCAAGACTCATCGGCTCAACAAGTGCCTGATTGCCGTCACGCAGGTCAACGCTGCACCAGATCGGCGGCTTGTCGATATAATCTTTCTTCACCCAATCATATGTAGGCTCAGGGGGCATAAAATACTGACGCTCATACTTTTTGTAGTTTTCCATTTTGTAATACCATCCTTTCAAATGTGTGAGAGGGGTAAATAAAAAAATAACCCCGTCCCATTAAAGAGACGAAGAAAACTTCTCCGCGGTACCACTCTTTTTCATGATAAATCATGCGCTTTTATCCGAGTACATTATAATACTCTGCTTATGTAACGGTAAGCCCCCGTCCGCACCTACTGTTAAATAATGTTCAGCCGGCCGCTCCGAAGTGAGTTCACCGAATACGGAATACCGCCTCGCATCAACCGGCGGCTTTCTGAAAGACCGAAAAAACGGCTACTGATCTTCATCCCAGCGTTTAATTGTTATGATTATAACATATCTTTTTCTAAAATGGAAGATAGAAATTGCAGAAAGTTCAAAAATTTTTATATTTTATTTTGTGCAATATGATAAATTCGCAAAATCGGTTGAAAAATCAATTTCAATGGTGTAAAATGAGAATGTAAAACAAATCACTTTTTAAGGGAGAGGTAAAAATGGATAAATTTATTATTGAAACTAGTGCACGCCACGTGCATCTCACAAAAGAAACTATTGAAACTCTTTTTGGCGCAGGCTATGAGCTTACAGTTAAAAAGGAGCTTTCACAGCCCGGTCAGTACGCTTGCAATGAGCGTGTTACTGTTGTAGGTCCCAAGAAGGAGCTTGCAGGTGTAAGCATACTCGGTCCTGCCCGTTCTGCAGATCAGGTTGAGCTTTCTGCAACAGATGCACGTTCTATCGGTCTCGGTATAGCTATAAAAGAGTCCGGTGATGTAGCAGGCACACCCGGATGCAAGCTTGTAGGTCCTTGCGGTGAGGTTGAGATCAGCGAAGGCGTTATCGTTGCAAAGCGCCATATACATATGACAACCGCAGATGCTGCAAAGTTCGGTGTTGCTGATAAGCAGATCGTAAGCGTTAAAGCTGAAAGCGCAGAACGCAGCTGCATCTTTGAGGATGTTGTAGTTCGTGTTAGCGACTCCTATGCACTTGCAATGCATATTGATACAGATGAATCAAACGCCGCTTACGGTGTTCGTGAAGGCTACATCGTAAAATAATGTATCCCGAAATAAACGACCATCAGTTTCTGTGCAATGTGCCGCATTGGTTCAGAGTTTTTTACGATTCGCTGACCCAGCGTGAAATATACTCTCAAAAAACTAATGCAATTATCGAAACGACAGGAAAAAGCCGTGAACATGTGTGTCGCCTTTTTAAGGAGGCTACCGGCGAAACGCTCGGCGCATATCTAAACGATCTGCGTATAGAACACGCTTGTGCTATGCTCACCACAACCTATTACGATATTATTGATATTGCGCTTGAAAGCGGATTTGAAAATCTTTCAACCTTTTATCATCTGTTTAAAAAGAAAATGAGTATGTCACCAAAGCAATACCGTGACAGATACTCGTTTATATGGTAAAAATAAAAATCAATTTTTGCGGCACCTATTTTTAAGGTGCCGCAATTCTTCTTTATAATATAAAAACAGGCTTTCAGCAAAGCCGCCTGCTCTGCTGAAAGCCTGTTTAA
>JAXJVX010000080.1:0-13479 GCA_036308305.1 Acutalibacteraceae bacterium
AGCTGTGTCATACCAAGCTTTTTTGCGATGATTGCCTTTTGCATTTTGTTTTTCCTCCTATTTGGTTATTGGTTGGCTTTTTGCCAACATGACCTTACGGTGCGATACTGATTAAAGGTTGATCTCAATATCAACGCCTGCAGGCAATTCAAGGCTCTGGAGAGCCTCTACTGTCTTGTTTGAGGGACGGAGAATGTCGATAAGTCTCTTGTGAGTTCTTGTTTCAAACTGCTCACGGCTATCCTTATATTTGTGTACTGCACGAAGGATAGTGACGATCTCACGCTCTGTCGGAAGCGGGATAGGTCCGCTTACTCTAGCGCCTGTGCGCTTAGCTGTTTCTACGATCTTCTCTGCTGATTTGTCAACGAGTACATGATCGTAACCTTTGATTCTGATTCTGATCTTCTCTTTTGCCATTTGTAATGACGCCTCCTAAAAATGTTTGTAAGGCTTCACAACTGCTCCCTTACCCTTTGCCGGGTGTTTCACGTCTTTACAACATAAAACCGGCTTTGCACGTACCGTGCAATTCCGGGATGGGATAACTGACTCACCCTATTCACAAGACGCTATTGCCCTGTAATGATGATGACTCAGAATACTGTTTGCAGTATTGTTCGCCCGGTTTAAAATCGGACATACTCCGCAGAAATTCCCTGCCTCTTTGGGCAGCCACCTCCTGCATCAACGCATGCTTGCGCTCAACGCGCCTAATTACTATAACACATCTCACTTTAAAATGCAAGCGTTTTTTATAAAAAATTTTAAAAAATTTTGTGCAACTTTTTTGTGTAACTTTTTACGACTTTTTTAGTGCATTTTGTGACATCGACACAGATTTTACAAGAGTGTTTTACAAATTAATCCTTGCAAAATCGACAAGCTATTGCAAAGAATAATGATACAATCTTAAAGGAGTTTAATTTTGATGAAAATTACAGCAAAATTTCCAAGCGCAGATTTTGCGGATTTCGCACTTGGAAAACTTCAAAAACAAATGATGATAAAAAATCCGGTCATTAAACCGCATAAGAGCGACAATGAGCTGCCGGTAATGTATCCCTTAAAGCCCGAATATCTCGATGTATCTCATACGCAGTATTTAGAAGGTATGCCTCATATTCTTTCAGGCAGTCCTATATATAATGATATAATAGAGACGGATGATCGTGACGAATGCAGTCTTTCTTTTGAAACAGACGATGTAAACGCTTCAAAAGTTCAAAACATTATATTGCGCTTTTCGGGTTATGAGTATAAACAGAAGTAGCTTTCGCATATATTGTGGTATCGGATCAAAAGAAAGGAATGAATTTAATTTATGTTCAACTTTTTGCCTGAGGGAAATCTTATCGACACAAAGGAAAACAAAGCAGCGTTATCCTCAATCCAGACATTGAACGAAGCTGCGGCAAAGGAAACGGTTCTTGAAGCACGTGCTCTTGTGTGCGATCAGAACCACAATCTTATCGTTGACCTTGGTTGCATTAAAGGTATTATCCCACGCTTTGAGGGAGCAGTCGGCATTGCCGAGGGGACTGTTCGGGATATCGCAATTATATCAAAGGTTGGCAAACCGGTATGCTTTACCGTCACCGCAATCACTACCGATGAATCGGGAGAGAAGATAGCCGTTCTGTCACGACGCAGAGCGCAGGAGCTGTGTGCGATGCACTACATATCCACACTTACAGTCGGTGATATAATAGAAGCCACCGTTACCCATCTTGAACCGTTCGGCGCATTTTGTGATATCGGATGCGGAATTGCATCACTCCTGCCTATCGATTCAATATCCGTCTCCCGGATATCTCATCCTTGTGACAGATTTTCACCCGGCGACAGAATTCGTGCGGTCATCAAAAGCATTGAAAACGGCAGAATAACCCTTTCACAAAAGGAGTTGCTCGGTTCTTGGGAGCAAAACGCCTCTATGTTCAAGCAGGGAGAAACAGTTTCCGGCATCATTCGTTCGGTGGAGGATTATGGAATATTCGTTGAACTGCTGCCCAACCTTGCGGGACTTGCAGAGCCGAGAGAAGGCGCCCGCCCGGGTCAGATGGCAAGTGTATATATTAAAAGTATTATCCCCGATAAAATGAAAATAAAACTTATAATTATTGATACTTTTGACCGTAAAGAAGAAAGCAGAAATTCAAAATACTTTTTCAAAGGCGATCATATTGACCGATGGGATTATTCTCCCATCAATGCAGAGAAACTGATCTGCAGCGTTTTTTAAATTTTAAGAGTTCTTGCATAGTGAAACAGATATTGCTGGGCAATACCCTTGTATTGTCCGGCATTTTCAGGTAAGCCATCAGGATAAAACTGCTCCATCACCCGCTTCATCCACACATCAAGAGGAAATGCTTCATATCGTGCGCAACAGAAAAGAAGAGCACATTCTGCTACCTTCGGCCCTACTCCTTTAATCTTCATTAATTCCGCTCTTGCATCGTCGAATGGCATACTTTCAAGGGCATCGAGATCTATTTGGCCCGATGCTATCTTGTCTGCTGCATCTATTATATACTTTGCACGGAAGCCTGCCCGGATGACAGATAGATCCTCGAGTGTGAGCCGCGCGATCTTCTCTGCGGTCGGAAAAGAATACACATTACCGCACTTTTCACCGAACGAGATGCAAAGCCTGTCGATAATACCCTTTATACGAGGAATATTGTTATTCTGCGATATTATAAAGGAGCATATCGTTTCCCACTTGTCCTGTTTTAATATATGTATGCCATCCGCAACTGAAATAGCCTTCTTCAGTGTTTCATCCTCTGCCAGTGTCTTTTTCAATGATACATAATCAAAGTCAAATGAGAAATAGTGATACAGCTCATTTTCAAACCTCTCTTTGTCCGTATCGAAAAAGGTTATCTTCTCCCCTTGCTGCTGCATCTTCAGCTCTCTTTTTCCAACTACACCGTACCATATACCGTCTTTTTCGTAAAAGCGAAAAGCCTGACCGCAATCAAGGGTAAGGGCAAGACTGAATTCGCTGTTATATACTATACAGTCGTTACCTACATACTCAACCTTCATTAAAAATTCCTGCCTTTTAAAAAACTGTTTTAATTATAGCATAAATATGATATAATATCTATATTAAATATGTGGATAGGAAGTATATTGTTATGCGTGATGATATTTGCAGTATTCCGGTCAGCGACGTGTTTGAGCCAAAATGCGGATGTCCCGTGTGCCGACTTCGTGATATGCTGAAACAGCGTATGGTGGATTATATCCTCGGTGCAGCTATGATGGAGCCGGATGTCCGCCAAAAAACAAATGAAATGGGCTTTTGCCGTGAGCATCTCACCGATATGATGAATGCAAAAAAGCGTTTACCTCTGGCGCTTGTGCTTGAAACACATCTTGACTATTTAAAAAACGATTTATTCAAAGAGTCTTTTTTCAAGCCGTCAACAAAAAAGCAGTTATATAAAACCTCAAAGATAGAAAGCACCTGCTTTGTGTGCGATCGCATTGAATGGGGAATGGAAAGAATACTTGCCACAATGTTCAAAACATATTCAGAACAGCTCGAATTCCGTCAGCTTTTCAACGAACAGGAATATCTGTGTCTTGTGCATTACCGACTTTTACTTTCACTTTCATCTGAAAGCCTTGATAAAAAAACAGCCGCAAAATTTAATGAAGATATTAAAACTCTTTGCAAGAATTATCTTTCATCACTATATGACGATGTGCATCAATATACAAAAATGTTTGATTATCGCAACTCCTCCGATGAAAACAAGGATTGGGGAAGCTGTAAGGATTCTATTGAGCGTACATACGAATTTTTGTGCGCTGAAAATGCGGAGTAATATGTTATGAAGAATGTTCAAATATTCACAGACGGTGCCTGTTCCGGCAATCCCGGTCCCGGCGGATGGGGAGCGGTGCTGCGTTACGGAGATAAAGAACGTGAAATGTCCGGCGGCGATGCCGACACCACTAATAACCGTATGGAGCTTACCGCTGTCATCAGCGCACTTAAAGCGCTTAAAGAGCCGTGTTGCGTCACACTTACCACTGATTCAAAATATGTGTGTGATGCTATCAATCTGGGTTGGGCTGCAGGCTGGAAGAAACGCGGTTGGAAAAAAGCAGACAACAAACCAGCTTTAAACGCAGATCTTTTCAGCGAGCTTCTCGATTTATGTGGTAAGCACGATGTTACCTTCGTTTGGGTAAAAGGTCACGCCGGTCACCCCGAAAATGAGCGTTGCGATCGGCTGGCAGTATCACAGATAGAGAATTACAGACATTAATTTTAAAGGACAGATAGTCAAGTGCTATCTGTCCTTTAATTTTTATTTAGTTTTTGTTGCGAATTCAAAATCATTACCGAACATTTGTGACAAAACGTCCTCATAGGTGTTTCTTTCTATTTCGTTACCGTCACCGTCGTAAACGATCTCCTCTTTTTGTGAGCCGGATTCATAATATGTGTACACGATTTTTGAAAGCACCTTTCCGTCCTTATCATAATTGACTCGGCTTGTCATATTACCATCTTCATATTCCATCTCCGAACGGTATGCCAATACATGATCCTCGTTGTAAACCTCGCTGAAGGTCTGATTTCCATCTTCATCATAATGTGCATACCACTCGCTGATGATAGTGCCGTTATTATCCTTGAATACAGAATAGAGTCCCTGATGATCTGCGTTGTATGCATCGATTGAAACACCGTTGTCGCTTTCATTCTTTTCGGTGTAGCTGATGGCATTTTTATCGCCTGCAACGGTTGTGATCTGCTCGATAAACTTATCTACCTCCTGATTCTGACCGCAAGCCGCAAACGCAGCCATTATCATTACAAGTAACATACATACTGCTAAAATTCTGAATTTCATAATAAAAACCCTCCTAAATTTCGTATATTGCTTTAAAACAGACATCTTCGCCTACCATACCGCAAAGATGAACTGAATTATCCATAGCCTTAGATTTGATATCTATTCTGTCACCGAGCTTAGCTTCCGTTACAAAATCTATTGTAAAACCTTTTGCAAGAGAAAGATAGCAGCTCTCCGGCAGATTGTCAAACACGATATCAGCATAATAAGTATTATTTAAGTGACCGTTGTTATCAATACGGCTGGGCTTGACGATCTCATATGAGGTTATATCATTGCCCACCGTTATTCTCGCCCGTTTCGGCGTACCTGCGGAATTTGTTCGTTCAAAGTCCGACGGCATCGGATCTCCTAATACAGTTGTATCGGCAAGGCCGTGATTTTTAAAATCAACAAGTGCCACCGATGAGCAGCCTTCAATTATCAAATCGCCGCTTTCATCATACCAGTTGTACGAACGGAAAAAGCGTATTCCCTTCTGACCTCTGTTCCATGTGACCATACGGATCTTTTCATTAATACATGGCAGACGGTTGATAACAACAGCTGTGCAGCTTATTACAAAAGCATAACCACGATCCATCAGCGTCATCATATCATAGCCGTAATGATGCATATGCTGCTCGCCCGCCTCCTGCTGATACTTGAGTATCGAGGAATAGCGGAGCATACCCTTATAACCTACATCAAAAGAGGTAATATTAAAATCGTATATGTATTCTGAACTATTCATCAAACTACCACCGCTTTGAATATACTTTTATATTATATTATATTTTTTTGCAGTAATCAAGAATAATATTGATTTTTTTACAAATTGGACTTATAATTAATTTATACCAAGCTATTTTTCATATATTGGAAGGTAAAACAATGAGAATTATTCCTTTTTCTCCGCCGGATATAGGCGAAGACGAAATAAATGCTGTTTGCGAAGTCCTGCGTTCAGGTTGGATAACAACCGGTCCTAAAACCAAGCAGTTTGAAAATGAGCTGGCATCATATTGCGGCACACAAAAATCTGCCGCTTTAAACTCTGCCACCGCAGGTATGGAGCTTATTTTACGCATTCTCGGTATCGGCAAAGGGGATGAAGTCATTACTTCCGCTTACACATATACTGCCTCAGCAAGCGTTATACACCATGTCGGCGCTAAAATAGTACTTTGCGATACTGCAAAGGATAGCTTTGAGATGGACTATGATGTGCTTGAAACTCTGATAACCGATAAGACCAAAGCTGTAATTGCAGTTGATATTGGCGGTATGATGTGTGATTACGAGCGCATTTTTGAAATTGTAAACAGAAAAGCATCACTATTTAAGCCGAATAACGATATTCAAAGGTCTTTCGCAAGATGTATCGTTATTGCAGATGCAGCTCATTCTCTAGGGGCTATTTATAAAGGTCGCCGCAGCGGCGCAGTTGCCGATTTCACGTCATTCTCATTCCACGCAGTTAAAAACCTCACCACAGCCGAAGGCGGCGCAGTTACATGGCGCAACACAGATGTGCTTGATAACGATGAGTTGTACCGAAACTTTATGCTGATGTCATTGCATGGGCAAAATAAGGATGCACTTGCAAAAACCAAGGTTGGCGCATGGGAATATGATATAGTTGCACCGCTTTATAAATGTAATATGACGGATATCGCAGCAGCAATGGGACTTGTCCAGCTTGCAAGATATGACGGAATATTACAGCTCCGTCATGAGCTTATCAACACATATAATTCATTGCTTTGTGATGAGCGTTTTTCAAGTCTGATGCACAAAACCGATGATAGGATTTCAAGCGGTCATTTGTATCTGCTTCGCATCAACACTATAAATGCAGAAAAGCGAAATGATATTATAAGCGAGCTTTCACAAAAGGGAATCAGTACAAATGTTCATTACAAACCGCTGCCTATGCTGACTGCTTATAAAGATCTTGGTTTTGATATCAAGGATTTTCCGAATGCATACGATCAGTTTGCACATGAGATAACACTGCCGTTAAATACGAAAATGACTGTTGATGACGCAGAATATGTTGCAAAAGAATTATTAAAGCTTATGTAAAAATACCCGTGTGTTTTGTTAAAACGCACGGGTATTTTTTTAAAGTGTTATCAGACCGACAAGTGCTTTTCGCAGCAGAAGTGTGTCTTTACCGTTTATCTTACCGTCAGAATTCACATCTGACAAATCAGAACAAATTGCCCAATCGGAATCAATTCCTGCTATATATCGGCGAAGCTGCAAAAGATCTTTGCCGTTTACATTGCCGTCATTCGTTACATCCCCGATCAGTCCGCTGTTATAATCCAGAAGCATATACGGCATACCGTTTTCTATTGCAAATTGATGTGCACAGCTATCCTTGTTGCAAAGCACCAAAATGCTCTCCTTATAATCCGGGAAGCACTTATCATTTATCTCAGTAACGGAATCAGAAATTATAACGTAATCAAGATTCGGAAACACTGCAAGCAGATTTGCACCGAGATATGTTATGGTATCATCAATTCCCACGCCGCGGAATTTATCTTTTGCTTTCCACGCCGCCATGTTATTCATATACATATCTGTGTACATGTTGTCTTCATCAAAATCTCTGGTGGCGCCGCCTCTTCCGTAACCGTACCAAAGAATTGGTTCAGGATTTGTGCGGTATTTGTATAGCGCAATATCTCCATCATTCTGTCCGATGATCATAGATGTTCCGTATATAATTATTTCACCTAAAAAATCATACTCATCTGTTTTTGCAGAAGCTGAAACACACAAAGAGCAAATCAAAACAGCTAGTGTCAGTACTATTGACAAAACTTTTTTCATACTATCACTCCTCGAATATAAAATGGAATTTAATTCCTATAAATATAATACATAAACTTGATATATTTGTCAAGCGATTTTGTGCAATAAAACCCGTGTTTTTTACAAAACACGGGTTTTATTGATTTTATTATCCTTTCAATCCTCTTGCCTGACGATCCATATCTTCAACAACTATATCAAATATCTCGCCTAAAGTAGCGCAGTATTCAAGCACTTTCCACGGCTCATTTGTATGATAATGTATTTTGATAAGATCCTCATCACCGACAGCTATAAGACAGTCACCTTTGAAATTTTCAACGAAATAATCGTTAATAGCGTCCTCATCTAGATCGTGCCCTTCAATAAGAAGCTGTGTATCATACTTAAATTCCAACATAACATTCTCTCCTTTTAATACTGTAATATATCAAGAACACATTTCAGCGTATCAAGCGGATCGTGTTCCTTTTTCATTCTTATAGTGATATACGGCTTTTCGGAATAAGAAAGCATAACTCTGCCTTTGAGTTCGGGTGCTGCCATTAGTTTTGAAGCAATTTCCTTTGAAAATTCCTTGAAATATATCACCATACCACCGTTTTTGTCATTGATATCGTAAATGCCCATTTCGCTTGCACGATTACGCAGCAGTGCTATATCGATAAGACCAAGCACCGCAACAGGCGGCTCGCCGAAACGGTCGATCAGCTCATCCATTACATCTTCAGCGTGCTCATCCGTCTTTATCTCGGCAATACGGCGATATATCTGTAAGCGTGCAGGCAAGCTTTCAATGTAACTTTCAGGAATATGTGCATTAATATGCAGGTCAACCGCACACTCATTATCGTGCTGCGGTACCTCGCCCTTTTCCTCCTTGATAGCGTCTGACAAAAGTTTTACATACATATCATAACCAACAGAATCCATATGCCCGTGCTGTTTTGCACCTAGAATATTGCCGGCGCCGCGTATTTCAAGATCACGCATTGCGATTTTAAATCCCGAACCGAATTCAGTATACTCACGGATAGCCTCCAGACGCTTGGTTGCGACATCAGAAAGTGCCTTACCTCGTTTGAATGTCATATACGCATAAGCTCTTCTTGTGGATCTGCCAACACGGCCACGAAGCTGATGCAACTGCGAAAGGCCGAAACGATCGGCATTTTCAATTATCATGGTGTTGACATTGGGTACATCAACGCCCGTTTCAATAATGGTTGTGCACACAAGTACATCTATATCGCCATCAAGCAGCAATCGCCATTTTTCCGATAACTCCTCCTCACTCATCTGACCGTGAGCTATCGCTATCTCGGCATCCGGCAGATTTGCCTTGAGCCTTGCCGCAACAAGATCAATAGTTTCGACACGGTTATAGATGTAATACACCTGACCGCCTCTCGCAAGTTCTTTCCTTATTGCATCAATAATAACACCATTGTCGTGCTCCAGAACATAGGTCTGCACCGGCTTTCTGTCCTGCGGTGCTTCCTCTATAACAGACATATCACGGATACCCGACATCGCCATATTCAGCGTTCTCGGAATAGGTGTTGCGGATAATGTCAACACATCTACATTCGGAAATGACTGCTTCAGCTTTTCCTTTTGAGCAACACCAAAACGCTGCTCCTCATCAACGATCAGCAGACCAAGATCACGGAATTTTATATCCTGCGAAATCAATCGGTGTGTACCGACAATGATATCTATATTGCCTCTTTGCAGATCTTTTTTTATCTTGGTCTGCTGGGATGCAGTTCTGAATCGTGACAGCATTTCGCAATTCACCGCAAAATGCTCCATTCGTGCAGTCAAAGTCTTATAATGCTGCCACGCAAGAATAGTAGTAGGAACTAATATTGCGACCTGCTTTCCATCACACACACATTTGAATGCGGCACGCAATGCGACCTCTGTTTTACCGAAACCTACATCCCCGCAAAGCAGTCTTTCCATCGGTGCACTGCGTTGCATATCCTGCTTTATCTCTTCACAGCAACGAAGCTGATCATCGGTCTCATCATACGGGAAATGATATTCAAAATCGTGCTGAAGGTCGGTATCCTCCGAAAAGGCAAAGCCCTTCGCCTGCATACGCTTGGAATACAGCGCAATAAGTTCTTTTGCCATATCCTTAACAGCACTTTTAACTCTTGTTTTGGTTTTTATCCATTGATCGGAGCCAAGTCTGCTCAGTTTTACAGTAGTTTCGTCACCGCCGCCTATATATCTGGAAACAAGGTCAAGCTGTGTTACAGGAACATACAAAACATCATCCTTCATAAAACGAATTTTTATATAGTCCTTGATAACACCTTGTGTTTCTATCTTGTTAATGCCGTCGAAAATACCAATACCGTAGACCGCATGAACTACCGGCTCACCCTTTTTAAGTTCCTCAAGAGAGCCTATTGCGGCACCTGCATTTTTATAATGCTTCAGTCTGCGTTTCTTTGCACCTGAAGAAGAACGGGAATGAGTAAATACCGCAACCTTTGAGTCGGTGTATTCAATACCGCTTGAAAGTCCGCCCGTAGTAACCGAAACAGTACCCGACTTTAAATTAGGTTCATTATGATAGGTGGCTTTAATATCAAGTGAAGAAAGCTCATCACATAGGGCATATGCCGCACGCTCACTACCTGCAAGCACAACTACCGCAAACTTTCGTTTCAATGCCGTATTTATCTCATCTGCAAGCTCACTTACCATACCGCCCCACGGAGATGTTGTAAGCAGACGGAAATTAACTATCTGCTTAGGACTTGCAAGCACTGCCGATGCGGTAAAACTTTCAAGCATTACGGTGCGGCTGTTTTCTAGCTTGTACGTCAGCTCTGATGATGATAATGACAGCTTATCCAGTCCTCGACAAAGCGTACCGTCTTTCAAATATCCTTCAATATCCTCGCCCTGCTGCCACAAGAACGAACGCACTCGGTCATTAACCTTTGAGGGTTCATAAACAAACACATCTGCGCCTGACATGTAATCAAAGAGTGTGTGAGGTGTTGTATAGCAAAGCGGTATATATTTATCTATATTCGCAGGCAGTACTCCGTCTTTTATCATATCTGCTTCACGAAGAATTATCGTTTTAGCTGCTTCGTGCTTTCTATTCAAAGACATTGCAAAAGCCTGTATTTTTTCAAGCAACACCTCGTTGCTTTCAAAAAGCACCTCTCGGGCGGGCGCAACAGTAACACTCTGCAAAGTATCCATACGGCGCTGGGTAGCAACATCAAACTCACAGACGGTATCTATTTCATCATCCCAGAATTCTATACGCACAGGATTTTTACTTGCCGGAACAAATATATCCATTATGCCGCCGCGTATTGCGAACTGACCTGCCGCTTCGACCATCTGTACCCTTGAATATCCGCTGAACAGCAGTTGCTTTGAAAGCAAAGATATATCCAGCTCGTCGCCAGGGCGAATAGTGCAAAGCAGATCGCACAGCAGCTCCTTAGGTACGGTATAACTCATAACTGCATCAACAGGAGCAATTACGATATCAAACTCATTATTCAATATCTGTGAAAGAACGCCTACCCTTTGCTGCTCAAATTCCCTGGAAAACCCTTCGATAGGGCGAATACACAGATCTCTTGCAGGAAAGACCGCACATGATCGTCCCATTGATTTTAAATCTTCTGCAACACGGTCAGCATCACCCTCGTCTGATACAATGACCAAAGCCCGCTGATTTGTATCAGCAGGCAGGGTATCTATTAAATTTGCCTTGTGTATGCGTGAAAGCCCGGTTGCGAGTACCGGCTGATGGCCTGAGTTTACTGCACTGAGAAGTGTAGTATATTCAGGCACTTTTCGCAATGCTTCTCTTAAAAATTCCATATGCACCTATTTAAGAATTATATAAATTCATAGCGCGGTCTATTCTCCCGTCACAAATAAGAAGGACAGCCTCTGCTGCCTTATTTGCAGCTTCATCAGCAAGTACACGGTCGTCTTTCGAGAATTTTCCAAGCACCCAGTCAGCAAGATTGTAATCAGGATGCGGCTTGTTACCAACACCGATCTTGATCCTGGGAAAATTATTTGATCCGCAAAGATCAATAATGCTGTTCATACCGTTCTGTCCACCGGATGAACCGTTTCTTCTGATGCGAAGCTTACCGGGATCGAGCGATATCTCATCACACATAACTATTAAACTCTCAATAGGTATTTTATAAAAGTTCAAAAACTCCCGTACTGCCTCACCTGAATTATTCATATAAGTCATCGGCTTGATAAGCAGAATGCGTTTACCGTTATGCTCGGCAATACCATAAAAAGCATTGAACTTCTTTTTTGAAAGTTCACAATCTGTCTTTTTACAAAGTGCATCCATTGCATCAAAACCTATGTTATGACGAGTGCCGTTGTATTTTGACTCAGGATTTCCCAGACCGGCTACACAATAGTCTATGGTAGTTTTCTTGAATTTATTAAACATAATAGCTTTCTCCCAAAAAGCGCACTGCGAATAACACGCAGTGCGCCGAGTGGATTAAAGTGCTTCTGCCTCTTCTTCGGTTGAATATACTACCTCATCCGGCTCTTTATAATCATCATTGATCTCAATCGAGCTTTGTGAATAGCATTTCATACCTGTACCGGCAGGAATAAGCTTACCGATGATAACATTTTCCTTAAGACCAAACAATGAGTCAGTCTTACTCTTGATAGCAGCATCTGTAAGAACTCTTGTTGTTTCCTGGAATGATGCAGCTGACAAGAACGAATCGGTCGCAAGTGAAGCCTTGGTGATACCGAGCAATGTGGGTGAACCGACTGCAAGTTTCAGCTCAGTTTCACCTGCATCGATACGCTTCTGTATCTCTTCGTTGACTGCGTAGAAGTTACCACGCTCAACCATTGTACTCGGGATAAGGTCTGAACTTCCGTTATCTTCGATATACATCTTACGCATCATCTGACGGACGATGACCTCGATGTGTTTATCGTTGATATCAACACCCTGCAAGCGATAAACGCTCTGTACCTGTTCAATAATATAATCCTGAACAGCATCTGCACCGAGTATTGCAAGCACATCCTGCGGATAAATAACGCCATCAGTTACCTGCTGACCCTTTTCAACCATATCACCATCAGTAACAAGGATACGGTAGTCGTAAGGAATTGAATATCTTCTTTCGTCTGTACCGTGCATATCGGTAACAACGATCTCTCTGTTCTTCTTGACATTTTCAATACGAACAACGCCTGCGATCTCTGAAAGGAAGGCCGAGTGCTTCGGTCTGCGAGCCTCGAACAATTCTTCAACTCGCGGAAGACCCTGTGTGATATCCTCGCTTGATGCGATACCACCGGTATGGAAGGTACGCATGGTAAGCTGGGTACCCGGCTCACCGATAGACTGTGCAGCAACGATACCAACAGCCTCACCGATAGTAACTGCCTTGCCGGTTGCAAGGTTAGCGCCGTAGCACTTCTTACAGATACCTTTCTTTGCCTTACAAGTAAGGATAGATCGGATCTTTGCTTCCTTGACACCTGCCTTGATAATACGGTCAGCATCTTCAACGGTCATCATTTCATCAGTGCCCATAAGCACTTCACCGGTTTCAGGATGAACAACAGGCTCAAAGAGGTAACGACCTACAAGACGGTCGCTGAACGGCTCAATAAGCTCCTTGCCCTGAACGATATCATAAACGAGCAGGCTTTCGTCTGTGTTACAATCGTCTTCACAAACAATAACATCCTGTGAAATATCAACAAGACGGCGGGTAAGGTAACC
>JAXJVX010000081.1:0-4060 GCA_036308305.1 Acutalibacteraceae bacterium
GGGTGATAAGATTGTCGGTTTTAAACGATGCGAAATAAGTGATAATATTAAGGCTTATAATGATTATCATAAAAATGATAGAAAGATAATAGAAGCTCAGGCAGAAATCATTGCAAAGACCTTTGCAAATAAATTTTTTGATGTACCTATGGAGGCGCACTTCGAATATAGAAGATTACCGGGACAAGAAAGTTTAGAGAGTGAAGAAGGGAGCATAAAAACGTATGTTTTTTATTACTCTGATACAAGCGAAGATGGTTTAATACAAACTGGAGATTTTGTCATTACAGAATATGGTGATATATATGTTTTTGATTTTGAATCATGGAATGAAGGAGATTATAATGTAGTAAGGGTACTTTATTAATTAAATTACCTACAAATTATGCCGGGAATTAGGCAAAAGCCTATTTCCCGGCATTGTTTTTGTTATTAAATTGAATAAATACTGTTTTTATCTCTTATCAAGAGGGGTATAGCCGATTTCCGGTTGAACGCTCATATATGCCGGACGGATAATTCTGCTTGAATTGATCAGCTCCTCAACACGGTGGGCGCTCCAGCCTGCAATACGCGCAACGGCAAATATCGGTGTATATAGTTCAACAGGAAGTCCGAGCATTGAATAAACAAGACCGCTGTAAAAGTCGATATTCGGGCTTAATTGCTTATGCATATTGCTGCCCTTGCTCTTGTAGATTATTTCGGGGGCAAGTCTTGCGACGCTTGCATAAAGATTGAATTCGTCAACTCTGTTCTTTTCGATTGCAAGCTGTTCAACAAACTTTTCAAAAATCTTTTCTCTCGGGTCGGAAAGGGTATAGACTGCGTGGCCGATACCGTAAACAAGACCTGCTTTATCAAAGATCTCCTTATTTACTATCTTTTTAATGCACTCGGCTATCTCCTCGTCATTGTTCCAATTTTTCACTTCGCTCTTTATGACCTCAAACATTTTCTGAACCTTGAGGTTAGCACCGCCGTGCTTCGGACCCTTGAGCGAGCAAAGTGAAGCGGCAACTGATGAATATGTATCTGTGCCGGATGAAGTAACAACATGAGTCGTAAATGTTGAGTTATTACCACCGCCGTGCTCTGCGTGAAGCACCAAAGCAAGGTCAAGTATCTTTGCTTCGAGCTTTGTATATTTCTTGTCAGCACGCAACAGACGGAGTATGTTTTCAGCAGTTGAAAGCTTATTATCGGGGTTGTGGATATAAAGACTTTTCCCAAGTTCATAATGCTTGTATGCCTGATATGCGTACGCAGTAAGCATCGGGAAATTTGAAATAAGTTGAATTGACTGACGAAGCACATTCGGGATGCTTGTGTCGTTAGCAGCCTTGTCATACGATGAAAGCATAAGAACACTTCTTGCAAGCGAGTTCATAATGTCACCGCTGGGAGCTTTCATAATAACGTCTCTTACAAAGTTGGTTGGCAGCGTGCGGTATGAGATCAACTGCTCGTTAAAGCTTTTAAGTTCCTCTTTATTAGGCAAGTGACCGAATAAAAGAAGATATACAGTTTCTTCAAAACCGAAACGCTCGTCTGCTAAAAAGCCGTTTACGAGATCGTTTATATCAATACCTCTGTAATATAGCTCACCGTCACAAGGTACTGTAACACCGTCGATCACCTTGTTTGAATACATTGTGGATATCTCGGTAAGACCAGTAAGCACGCCCTTGCCGTTGCGATCACGAAGGCCTCTGTTTACTTCATATTTGCCGTAAAGTGAATGGTCGATAAGGTTGTTCTGAACACATTTATCAGCAAGGTCATATATTTCGGGTGAGATTTTTGAATAGTCTGTCATTTTTTAATAGTCCCTCTTTAGTTCTTTCTTTGCGGCATATCGGTGATATTTTTCCTTATATATGCCGCCATAGATGTTTTGATAGCAGTCGCCTTATCATATTCAGATAATGCGTTATCTAATTTATCGAATACGATATTTTCATTAAGCAGAATGTATTTATCGTAATCATTTTCATCCATTTCATATATTTCATCAATACTAAATCCGATGCTTTGATGAAATGCAGTAAACTCAGTTGCAATTTCTTTGCGACCAATATCATTAAAAGCCTTCATCAGGTAGCAAAGAAGTTTACGGTCATAAGAATAAAAGCTTTCAATATCAAAGCCGTTGAGATCTTCAGAATGTGTATCAATAAGAAATACATTCAAAGTATAAATGCTGCGGCATTTTTCGTTGAGTGAACGGGCAAGCACTGCCTGATCGTCGATATCAAAGCGTGACGCTTCAATGCGCTCTGCAACTGCAAATACAAGATCATCATCCGAAAGTGCCAATAGCTGATCATTATTCATTGTAACAGCAGATTTTGCAAGGCGGCGTTCATGCAGGCTTATTTGCTGCACATCACGCAAATTATTAAAAAAAGAAAAAATGCTCATTTACTTTTCTCCTTTTATTTTATCCCAATAGGCTTTGGCTGCCTGCTCTGCTTTGTTAGCGCCGTACTGATAATACACAGCGTTTTTGAGCTTGTCCGGCAGATATTGCTGGGGAACATAGTGATTGGGATACTCATGCGGATATTTATAAAACTGACCCTTGACTTTAGCATCTGCTCCGTCATAATGCTTGTTTTGCAGCGTTCTCGGTATAGGCCCTGCAAGACCTTTTTCAATATCTGCCATAGCCGCATTTATAGCATCGTGCCCCGAATTTGATTTTGGAGCAGTAGCAACAAGAATAACGGCATCTGCAAGCGGCAGCCTTGCTTCCGGCATACCTACCATCAGCGCTGCATCAATTGCCGATTTTACAATGGGGATTATTTGCGGATAGGCAAGCCCCACATCCTCGGCAGCGCAAACCATCAGCCTGCGGCAGGCGCTTTGCATATCACCTGCACAAAGCAGACGTGCAAGATAATGTATAGCAGCGTCAGGATCAGAGCCACGCATAGATTTTTGAAATGCGGAAAGTATGTCGTAGTGCTCGTCACCCTCACGGTCGTACCGCATTGTATTGCTTTGCGATAATTCACGGCAGCTTTCGGCGGTGACTGTGCGTACACCGTCCTTTTCAACTGCTGCATACACGCTGAGTTCTGCTGCGGTGATAGATTTTCTTACATCACCTGCACATTGTTCTGCGATGATCTCGCAGGCACCGTCTTCAATTGCAAGCTCCTGAAAATCTGCCTTCATCGCATCATACGCACGGTGAATAGCAGGGAGCGTTTCTTTTGAAGAAACCGATTTAAACTCAAATACGGTTGAGCGTGAAAGCAGAGCACTGTACACATAGAAGTAAGGATTTTCGGTGGTAGAGGCGATAAGTGTTACCGAACCGTCCTCAATGTATTGCAGTAGCGATTGCTGCTGTTTTTTATTAAGATACTGTATCTCATCAAGATAAAGGAGAATTCCGCCAAGACCGGCAAGTGTACCGGTTTCCTCAATAACGGCTTTAATATCCGCAGTTGAGCAGGAGGTACCGTTGAGCTTGTGCAGCCTCATACCTGCATTTTTTGCGATAATTCTTGCAAGCGTAGTCTTGCCGACACCGGGAGGGCCGTAAAATATCATATTAGGTATTTTACCGCTTTTAATAATATTGTAAAGCGGCTTTCCCGGAGCAATGAGATGCTGTTGACCAACCATATCCTCAATTGTTTCGGGACGAAGTCTGTCAGCTAAAGGCGAAGCCAAATTAAATCTCTCCTAATTAAAGCTTATTTATAGAGCGGATGCTTTTCACAAATGGCATTTACCATTGCTCTGATTTCTTCCTTCTTATTATCAAAATCAACTATAGCAAGGTGGATGCACTCTGCGATAACATCGAAATCGTCTTCTTTAAGTCCTCTTGAGGTTGCAGCAGGAGTGCCAAGACGCACACCGCTTGTAACAAACGGACTTTCAGGATCGTTCGGTATAGCATTTTTGTTTGCTGTGATATAGCATTCATCAAGACGGTGCTGAAGCTCTTTACCGGTTACACCTGTACCAATGAGGTCAAGAAGCATCAAATGATTGTCTGTACCACCGGAAACGAGTTTGTGACCGCGCTTTGTAAGAC
>JAXJVX010000082.1:0-13504 GCA_036308305.1 Acutalibacteraceae bacterium
AACGCAATGCTGACACATCATACCGTCAATTTTCAAAACTTTGTTCATAACACTTTCTCCTTTGTTATTTTCAATATTTATGGTGTGCTTCGGTTTGAAGAATCGCAGCCGAAGCGCATTTGTAACAACACATACAGATGAAAGACTCATTGCGGCAGAGCCTATCATAGGACTCAAGCTCAAACCCCATATCGGATATAGCACGCCTGCTGCTATCGGTATGCCGAGCGCATTGTAGAAAAATGCCCAAAACAGATTCATATGGATATTGCGTATCACACTTTTGCTTAAATCTATTGCTGTGACCACATCGCCCAGTGAATTCTTCATCAGTACGATATCGGCGGATTCCAACGCAATATCTGTTCCTGCACCAATAGCGATTCCGATATCTGCTCTGGATAGCGCAGGTGCATCATTGATGCCATCGCCTACCATTGCAACCTTTTTGCCGCTCTGCTGAAGTTTTTTTATACATGCATCCTTGTCTGCCGGCATTACATCGGCAATTGCTTCTCTGATACCAAGCTTTTTGCGGATAGCCTCGGCAGTAACCTTGTTATCCCCTGTCAGCAGCACAACATCAAGTCCACGCTTGTTAAATTCATCAATAGTAGCTTTTGAGTCCTCACGCACCGTATCGGCAACTGCAATGACGCCGTACGGTATTTTATTTTTATAGAAAAGCAGCGGTGTTTTACCATCCTTTGCAAGGCTGTCGATAATATCCTTACTTATCGCATCAAGCTCGTTGTCGGCAGCAAATGCCGCATTGCCTGCAAGATATGTGTCGTGATCTATTACAGCGGTGACACCTCTGCCGGAAACGGCGGTAAATTGTTTGCAAGACGGGATGTCAAGCCCTTTTTTCTTTGCGGCGTTGACTACCGCCTTGCCAAGCGGATGCTCACTGCCTTTTTCAACAGCGGCGGCGGTTTTCAAAAATTCCTCCTCAGTGCTTGAAAATGCAATTATATCGGTAACAGAAGGCTCGCCTTTTGTTACCGTACCGGTCTTATCAAGCACGATAGTGTCTATGTTATGAAGATTTTCAAGACTTTCAGCAGACTTGACAAGTATGCCATACTGTGCCGCTTTGCCGGTGCCTACCATTATTGCAACGGGTGTTGCAAGACCCAAAGCACAAGGACAGGATATAACCAGCACCGAAACTGCGGAATTGAACGCAAATTCAAACCCGTTGTCTGCTATCATCCACACAACAGCCGTGATAATAGCGATAAGAATAACTATCGGCACAAAAATTCCGCTAACCTTGTCAGCCATACGGGCGATAGGCGCCTTTGTGCTGCCTGCCTCGTCAACAAGGCGGATTATTTGTGAAAGTGTTGTATCATCACCAACCTTGGTTGCAGTAAAAGTGAAACTGCCGTTTTTGTTCACGGTGGCGCAAATGACAGTATCGTCAACTGATCTTTCGACCGGAATACTTTCACCGGTTATTGCTGACTGGTCGATATATCCGCATCCGTCATTGATAACACCGTCACACGGGATGCTGTCGCCCGGGCGAATGACTACCGTGTCGCCGATAACGATCGAAGAAGCCGGAATAACCGTTTCTTTCCCGTTTCTTATCACGCAGGCGGTTTTGGGTGTCAATTCTACCAAATGGGATAGCGCATCTGTTGTTTTCGATTTTGATCTTGCTTCCAGAAATTTTCCCACCGTTACAAGCGTGAGTATCATTGCGGATGACTCGAAATACAGCGAGTGAGCGTATTTATGAACAAGTGCCGTATTCCCATGAGAAAAGCCGTATGCCATACAAAACACAGCGGCTACCCCGTAGATGAATGCAGCCCCAGAACCGATCGCAACGAGTGAGTCCATATTCGGCACACGCCTGATCAGAGCTTTTATCCCGTTTATAAAGAATTTACGGTTAAAAAACAGTATCGGCACAGTGAATATTACCTGGATTAGCGCCGATATCAGCGCATTTTCCATCCCTGAAAGTGCAGATGGAACAGGCAGACCCATCATCGGGCCCATTGCGACATACATAAGCGGTATCAGCAATACGACCGACCAAATAAGACGCTTTTTCATCGCAAGCCGTTCGTTTTCAGCACGTTGTTTTCGCTTTTCCCATTCCGATGAAAATTTACCCTCGCTGGTTTCTGCTGCTGAGGGCAGTAAAGCACCGTAGCCGATCGAGCTTACGGAATTGATAATTTCTTCATTGTTCAAAATATTTTCGTCATACTCAACTGTCATACTACCCGAAAGAAGATTGACATCTACACTTTTTGCACCGTCAAGCCGTGATACTGCTCTTTGAACATTCGCCTGACACGCAGCGCATGTCATACCCGTTACTGTGAATTTTTGTTTTTTCATTATTTACCTCTATTTCAGCTTTTTGATAAGATCAACAGTTTCCTTGATGACTTGTTTATCACCGTCTTTGATCTTCTGGGTAACGCAGCTTTCCATATGATCCTGCAATAAACAATATCCAAAGGCTTGCAAAGCATTTTGCACTGCGGCAACTTGATTTAATATGTCACCGCAGTAGCGATCTTCCTCTATCATTTTCTTAATTCCGCCGAGCTGCCCTGTCATACGGCTGATCCGGTCATAAAGCTGTTTTTTTGATATTTCATCTCGCGGAGTAGCTTTTTTACGGCACTCGCACTCATTGGTATGCATATATTATTCACCTCAGTTCGATTATATACCCCCAGGGGGTATATGTCAAGAGGAAATTTCCGCAAGAATAGACAAGGCCTTTTTATGCAGTCTCCCCACTTGCTTTGTGCAATATCCTATATTTTCGCCAATTGTTTCAAGTGTATGTCCGCATATATATTTTTGATACATAAGTTGCTCAAGGCAATAATCGTCGAGCTTGCTTATTATGTTCATAATGTCTTCACGCATTGCAACGAGTGCGTCTATTTGCTTGTCTATCTGCTGTTCAAGAAGTATCATCTTTTCCACACTTCTTGCAACAGTATCCGTATGAGAACCAACGCTTTTTGATCCGTCTGACGGCGTTATACCGCAGCGGAGCGCACGCTCCTTTACAGCCTGCTTTTCTTCAATAAGACAGTCAATATGACTGTCAGCAATGCGGTATCTTTCAAGATATTCCTTCATCATCTCGGTAGTCATCCTCGTCCTCCTTTTGCTCCTGACACTTCATACAGCCATTACATTCCCTGCACGGGTTGTTTATACACCACATTTTAATTCCTTTCGTTTGTACTGTTTATTGGACACCAGTTTGCAGTATAATAAACATAACAACAAATAATTGTTTAATTTCAAATTATCTACTACAATAGGTTGTTAACACAAGCATAACACAACTATTTGTTGTTGTCAAGTCTTATTTTTGAAAAAAATATCTTTACAAATACAACAAAAGGTTGTATAATAAAGATATCAACTATTCGGGGGAATTAATAATGTTCAGTAAAAGACTTAAAGAATTGAGATTTAAACATAACCTTTCGCAAAAACAACTTGCAGAAAAATTAGGAGTATCGCAGCAGTCGGTGGCAAAGTGGGAGAAGGGGGACTCAACTCCCAATCCCTCAGCGATAAGCGAGATAGCAAATATTTTTTCAGTAAGCTCCGATTATCTTTTAGGAATAGAAAAACCACATTCCGTGAGCGATGAGGATATCAAATTTGCTCTTTTCGGGGGTGACGGCGAGATAACAGATGATATGTACGAGGATGTTATAAGCTATGCACGCTTTATCAAGGAGAGAAAGAAAGGAAACATTAATGCTGAATGAACTATATGAATTTGCAGAAAAGCAAGGTGTAACTGTTGATTGCTTCTCCTTGCATGATACTGAAAGTCTTTCAGTTTTGTACGACGGCGAGTGTTATGTTGCTATCGACCCGATGCTGTTGCGTTCCGAGGGGGACGAAGCGGTTAAGCTTGCGCATGAGCTGGGGCATTGCGTATGTGGCGCCTTTTATAACCGTTATACACCGCTGGAGGTAGCAGGCAAATGCGAAAAAATTGCAAACAGATGGGCAATAAAGCGTCTTATCCCTGAGGAGGTACTTTCTAGGGCGTACCGTGAGGGCTACAAGGAAAGTTGGGAAATAGCGGAGTACCTTTCACTACCCGAAAAATTTGTAAAAATGGCGATGGAGTTTTATATGAGCAGAGTCGAGGGAGCCTGAAATTACTTTAATGCAAAAATATGTTGAAAATCCACGAGATCTGTATTATAATGTTGATGTATTTATTTTGAACGACTTTTGGAGAAGTTAAATATATGAATATTAAGCTTGTCAAATTTATAAATGTATTTTTAGTGATTATGCTTATGCTCTGCACATTAAGTCTTGTTGCAGTTGCAACGGAGGAAACCACTGCGCCAATAGCGCAGTTCGGCACACAGGCGCCGTCTGAAGCGGTTACTAACCCCGTCACGGTTCCCGTCACCGAACCTATTACGGAGCCGATAACTGAACCTGTAACCGAGCCGGTTACTCAAGAGCAGCCTGTCACTACAGGCGAATCAGGAACGTTTGCAACTGAGCAGGTTACTCAGGTGCAAACCGTCCCCGCTCAAAGTGTGAGTTATGCAATTGATGCTCCGGATGACCCTGTTGAGAACGATTATACCTATTCGAATAATTATCAGGAGCAGTATATTCAGCAGACTAGTATCGTGCATGATGAAAACGAGACAAAGGCTACACGCTCCCGTCCTACCAACGCCGAAAAAGAGGAAGTCAAAAGCACTGATACCAATAAATACACAAAGATGTTTACGGTGATCGGCTGGATAAGCGGGATAGTTGCAGTGCTTTGCATTGCAGCACTTGTTGCAGTAAACAGAATGTACTATCTGCAAAACAAACAAAAAAGATCAAACGGAAAAAGAAGATAACAAGCAACGGCGGCAAGGATGATACTTTCCATGCCGCCGTATTTTATTATTCGAATTTTATTGTTTTGCGGTATCGCAGAATAAATCGGAAATAATAAAAGTGCAATCCATCGGATTGCACTTTTAGTTATGATTTAACTTTAGGTTCTTTGCCAAGTAAAACTACATCGTAATAGTCATAATCAAGTATCCACGTAGAGTATTTGCGTTTCAGCTGAACTATTCTGTTTATAGTTGTGACATAGCTGTCTGTTTCGTCTTCTGTCATTTTTACGCCGTCGTTTGGAGTGAATTCACCTGTTTTTGTATTGTATGTGCCGACAGAGGTTCTCCAATGCCATGAGCCGCCGGAGCCAAGACAGTTTATGATAGCTACAGGATCGGTGCTTGAAAGAATATCCGTACCCATAATAAGCCGTGAATCGTAATCAATGCCAAACAGATTGAGCACAGTCGGCAGTACATCAATAGATGAGCATGGTTTTGTGATTTTTACCGTTTCTGTCATGGAAGAACACCATATAACAAGTCCGTTTCTGTATAGATCAAGATTATTTCGGATGCCGGACTCGGGCAGATCGTAAAGCTCGGCAAGCTCGTTGTCCTCCAAAAGATACGGATAATGATCCGCATTCATAACAAATACCGTATCGTCAAGAATTCCTTTGCTTTCAAGTTCTGCGATAAGCGTGTTGAGCATATCCTCAACTTCAAGATTGCAGGCGATATATGCTTTGATATTTTCGGAATACGGCAGATCCTTAACACGGTCATAGTGTTTTGTTGACATTGCATTAGACGACCACGAATAATATCCATGACCGCTGACCGTCATATAATATGCGCAGAAAGGCGTGTTATCAACATAATCAGGCAGTGTGAGGCTTGCCATCTCATTATCCGAACGGGGCCAAGCTTCACTCATTCCGTCAAGACCCATTTCGATGGCTTTAAAGGTAAAGCCCATATTTGTGTGGGACTGGTCACGGTGATAGTATGTACCTGTGTGATTATGATATGCATATGCAGAATATCCGGCACTCTTGAATGCGTTTCCGACAGCATACGGCATATAATTTTCTGCACTTTCCTGTAAGCAGTCTGCAGTTGTGTAAAAATTGCCGGTCAAATTAGCGTATTCACCCGATGCGGTACTGCCGCCCCAAAGCGAATTATAGTAATTTTCAAACACAAAGCCGGTGTTGAGCATTTTATAAAGAGTCGGTGTAAGTTCCTTTGATACGCAGTTATCACTGAAACCTTCAAGCGTCATATATATAACATTTTTACCTTTAAAATAACCTGTGTAGTCGTTTTTATCGGTTGGTGTAACTGTTTTGAAATACTCATGCATCTCCTTGACATCCTCATTGTCCTCACTTGCAATAAGCGTGTCAAAGTCAATGTCGGTAACATTCTTACCGTATTCCTTTTGCATTGTCTTCTCTGTAGATACAGTATTATTATTTACTATCAAGGCATCAGGACTTTCGGTATATGGATTTATTATCTCATCATCCTCAATATCAATAAAAAACTGCTGAAGATCAAGACGCGAGGTCGTGGCAAGACCAAAACGTGAGATGGTTTCTCCGGGCGAAAGTGCGCTGGTGTAATAATATTTGTCGCTCATCTCACCGCTGTTAAAGTTGATGACGACTATATTGATAAGATAAAGCAGTACCGAGATGATTATATACGCGATGCGTAATCTTCCAACTGTTTTTTCAAAGCAGAAAAGGCGCTTGTGGAAAAGACATATAAATGCAAACGGAATAGCGCCGAGCAGCAAAAACCAGAAATTACGAAGCACCGCAAGTGCTCCTATCTGCCAAAAGTCCGCCGCGGCATCACCTGCAAACTGTACCATAACTATCGTGAAAAAGCCTTTCAACACCTTGTAATACATAAAGTGGAATATGTAATAAGCACAGGTGGTAAAGGTCAGTACTATTGTAAGTATACGATTTATCTTTTCTGAAAAGCAACCACATAGCGCAGAAAGTAAAAAGCCGATTGTAAGTGTGAAAATCGGCATATAAACATATCCCATATCTATTGTAATGCCGTACACGCAAAATCTGAAAAGCAGTTCAAGATACAGCAGTGTTGTTGGGAAGAAAAGCTGTGTTATCATCACAGATTTGAATTTGTCAATCCGCAGATTTTTAACATTTGTCATAGAAAGCTCCTTTCTTTATATTATTTAACTCTTTCATTATACCACAAAATCTCATTATTTCAACTTATTTTGACGAATATGCCAATAATTCGAGCTTGATTTTATGCAATTTTTTCGAAATTTCCTTAATTTATGCTTGAAAAATTGCAATAAATAATATAGAATAGATAATAGGCAATTATGTTTAATTGATTTTATAAATGAAAGGAAATATAAGTATGACAGTTCTTAACAAAAAAACAGTTGACGACATTAATGTTAAAGGCAAAAGAGTGCTTGTTCGCTGCGATTTCAATGTACCGCTCAAAGCAGGCGTTATCACAGACGAAAATCGTATAGTAGCAGCTCTTCCGACGATTAAAAAGCTTATCGCTGACGGCGGTAAGGTAATTCTTTGTTCACACCTCGGCAAGCCGAAGGGCGAGCCTAAGCCGGAGCTCTCACTTGCACCCGTTGCAAAAAGACTTTCAGAGCATCTTGGTAAAGAAGTAGTTTTTGCTGCTGACGATAATGTTGTCGGCGAAAATGCAAAGGCTGCTGTTGCTGATATGAAGGACGGCGATGTTGTTCTTCTTCAGAACACAAGATACCGTGCAGAGGAAACTAAGAACGGCGAAGCATTTTCTGCTGAGCTTGGCTCACTTGCTGATGTATTTGTAAACGATGCTTTCGGTGCAGCTCACAGAGCACACTGCTCAACAGTAGGTGTTACAGAGTATGTTGAAGAATCTGTTATCGGTTATCTTATCGAGAAAGAGATCAAGTTCCTTGGCAATGCTGTTGAAAATCCGGAAAGACCGTTCGTTACCATTCTCGGTGGTGCAAAGGTTAAGGACAAGCTCGCTGTTATCGATAACCTTCTTAACAAGGCAGACACACTTGTCATCGGCGGTGGTATGGCTTACACCTTTATGGTAGCACAGGGCTACTCGGTAGGCACATCACTCGTTGATGAAGAGAAGATAGATTACTGCAAGGAAATGCTCAAAAAGGCTGAGGAAAAGGGCGTTAAGATCCTCCTTCCCATTGACAATACTTGTGCTAAAGAATTCCCCGATCCGATCGACAAGGAAGTTGAGACCTGGAATTACAAGGTAGGCGAGGTTCCGGCTGATGTTATGGGTCTTGATATTGGTACAGAGTCTGCTAAAATCTTCGCAGAGGAAGTTAAATCTGCAAAGACTGTTGTTTGGAACGGACCGATGGGCGTTTCAGAAAACCCCTGCTTTGCAAACGGTACGATTTCTGTTGCAAAGGCTCTTGCTGAGACAGATGCTATCACTATTATCGGCGGTGGCGACTCTGCTGCAGCTGTAAATAACCTCGGCTTCGGAGATAAGATGTCACACATCTCAACCGGCGGCGGTGCATCACTCGAGTTCCTCGAGGGAAAAGAGCTTCCCGGTATCGTAGCTGCTAACAATAAATAAGAAATGATTTAAAAGCGTGTGGTGTTTGCGCCCACACGCTTTTATACCGAAATAAGAAAGGCGGATCATATTATGAATAAAGCAAAAAGAAATGCCGTTATCGCAGGCAACTGGAAAATGAATAACACACCCTCTGAAACAACTGCTCTCATCAATGAGATGAAGCCCCTCGTTGCAGGTGCCGATTGTGATGTTGTACTTTGCGTACCGTTTGTTGATATTGCTGCTGCTGTTGAGGTTGCAAAAGGTTCAAATATCAAGATCGGTGCCGAAAATGTACATTTTGAGGAAAAGGGTGCGTTCACAGGCGAGATCTCTGCAAAAATGCTCGTTGAGTGTGGCGTTGAATATGTTGTAGTAGGTCATTCAGAGCGTAGACAGTATTTCGGTGAAACAGATGTAACCGTTAATCTTCGTACAAAGGCTGCTGTAAATGCAGGTCTAACCGCAATCGTTTGTGTTGGCGAAACTCTTGACCAGAGAAAGCAGGGCATAACAAAAGAACTGCTCGCTATGCAGACAAAGATCGCTCTTATGGGCATTGAGGCTGATAAGCTTTCAAAGATCATTATCGCTTACGAGCCGGTATGGGCTATCGGCACGGGTGAAACTGCAACTGCCGAGCAGGCAAACGAGGGTAACGCTGCTATCCGTGCTGCTATTGCTGATATGTACGGCACTGAAGCTGCTGAAGCTGTAACTATTCAGTACGGCGGTTCAATGAATGCTAAAAATGCAGACGAGCTCGTAGCACAGCCCGATGTTGATGGCGGTCTTATCGGCGGCGCATCACTCAAGGCAGAGGATTTCTCGATCATCGTTAAAGCTGCAAGCAAATAATCAAGAGGTAGTGATTTTATGAAAAAACCTGTTACTCTTATTATTATGGATGGCTACGGCATCAATAACGAAACCGCAGGTAACGCTATTGCCGCTGCAAAAAAGCCTAATCTTGATAAATATCTCAGCGAGTGTCCTAATACTGTTATCGGCGCATCGGGTATGGATGTAGGTCTGCCGGACGGGCAGATGGGTAACTCTGAAGTCGGTCACACAAATATCGGCGCAGGTCGTGTTGTATATCAGGAGCTTACACGCATCACAAAGTCTATTCAAGACGGTGACTTTTATAACAACGCAGTACTGCTCGGAGCAATGGAAAACTGCAAAACAAATGGCGGTGCTTTGCATCTTATGGGACTTTTGTCCGACGGTGGTGTTCATTCACATCTTACACATCTTTATGCATTGCTTGATATGGCTAAGAAAAACGGTGTGGATAAGGTGTATATCCATTGCCTTCTGGACGGTCGTGATGTTTCTCCCACATCAGGTGTCGGTTTCGTTGAGGAGCTTTATAAGAAGTGTGAGGAGATCGGTGTTGGCACACCTGCAACAGTTATGGGCAGATACTACGGTATGGACCGTGACACGCAGTGGGGCAGAGTTAAGCTTGCTTACGATGCAGTTGTAAACGGCAAGGGCAATACTGCTGCTTGCGGCATCTGTGCAGTTAAAAAGTCATACGAAACGGTCGACGGTGACGGTAAAAATCTTACAGATGAGTTCGTTATTCCTACCGTTGTTGCTGAAAATTACAGCGGTGTAAATGCAAATGATTCGTTTATATTCTTCAACTTCCGTCCAGACCGTGCAAGAGAATTTACCCGTTCAATGGTCGATCCCGAATTTAATGGCTTCGAGCGTGAAAAGGGATTGCTTCCTCTTTACTATGTCTGCATGACAGAGTATGATGCAACAATGCCTAATGTTAAAGTGGCATTTGCTCCTGAAGCACTCACAATGACTTTGGGTGAAACACTTTCAAAGGCAGGAAAAACACAGCTCCGTATTGCTGAAACCACTAAGTACGCTCATGTCACCTTCTTCTTCAACGGCGGTGAGGAGGTTATGTTTGAGGGTGAGGACAGAGAGCTTATTAAAACACCCGATGTTGCAACCTTCGACCTTTGTCCCAAAATGAGTGCATATCCCGTATGCGAAAAGGTAGTTGAAAAGATTGAGAGCGGCGAGTATGATGCTATCATTCTCAACTTCGCTAACTGCGATATGGTAGGACACACAGGTATATTCGATGCAGCTGTAAAGGCAGTTGAGGTCGTTGATGAGTGCGTAGGCAAAGTAGTTGACGCAACACTTAAAATGGGCGGTGTTGCGCTTATCACAGCCGACCACGGCAATGCCGACAAGATGGCAGAAGGCGATGCTCCCTTTACCGCTCACACCACAAATCCCGTGCCGTTTATCGTTGTCGGCAAGGATTGCGAACTGCGTGAGGGAGGCAGACTTTGCGATATATCTCCCACTATCCTTAAGATACTCGAAATAGAGCAGCCTAAGGAAATGACCGGTGAGTCTATCATTAAATAAGTTTAAAACAATAAAAAGTCACACGCTTGTTCGTGTGGCTTTTTTGTATGTCATACACCTATAACGAATAGTTTTAATGATACTTAAGGAGGATATTTGTGCAAATTGTACATTATGAGGGTTTCGTCATTGGGCAAAACGCCGTTTTGGTTTTAGGCTTATTGACAAAACAAAATTTCTGATGTAATATATAGATGAACAGAATATATCGCAACTTTTATTGGAGTGTTACCGTATGGGCATAACCAACTTTTTGCACCGTTTCGCTTTTAGTGTAGCTGTGTAAAGGTTGGCTTTTTTTATTTTCAAAATCAGGAGATAGAAATGAAAGTTATAAAAGCCATCAATAATAATAATCTGTGTGTATTGGATGAGCACGGAAAAGAGCAGATAGTTTCGGGAAAAGGAATCGGTTTCGGAAAGAAATACGGTGATGAGGTAGACAAATCTCAAATACAGAAAACCTATATTATTACCGACTATGAGCTTCAAAAGAAAATGATCACACTGCTTCGTGAGATACCCGAAGAATATCTGACGTTTACAAGCGATATGGTTGAATATATAAATGCCGCGTATAGTGAAAATCTGAAAGAATCCTTGCTTGTAACCTTGAGCGATCATATCGCATTTGCGATCGGACGAAAGAAAAACGGCATGGAATTTACTAATCCGTTGCTTGATTCCATAAGCGAATGCTATCCTAAGGAATTAAGACTCGGCGAATACTGCATCGATCAGATAGACAAAAGATTAGGGATCAGAATGTCGAGAGATGAGGCAGGATTTATTGCGATGCATATAATAAATGCTCGCCTGGATGTAAAGATAAGTGATGTGTATGACATCACCAAAATGATAAACGGATGCCTGGAAATATCCGAATACTATTATAACAAAGAGTTTGATAAAAATGATCCGTGTTATGAAAGATTTGTTGCACATTTAAAATATTTGGCAGGACGTATTTTTGCGGGTAAGCCGTTGCCGGAAGCATTGAGCAATGACAACACTTTTGCTACGATGATAAAGCAAACCTGCAATAAACATTATAAATGTGCTTTGTGTATACAGGAGTATATTTTAAAAACTTATAAGAAAAATATTTCCGAAGACGAGCTTTTAACCCTTACAATTCACTTAAAAAAGGTCAGTTCGAATAGCTGATTTTTATATTTCATGCAGAATATGTGTGTTCAGGCGCCGATCACACCGGTTCTGTGACTAAAATTAAAATGGAGGAATCGACTGTGAAAGACAAAATTTTCGGAGTTTTACAAAGAGTTGGGCGTTCTTTCATGCTTCCGATCGCCATACTCCCTGTTGCGGGCTTGCTTCTCGGAATCGGAAGTTCCTTTACGAATCCTACAACTCTTGAAGCGTACCATTTAACTAACATTATCAAGGAGGGCGGAATTTTATATACCATCCTTGATATTATGAGCAAAACAGGTAGTGCCGTGTTTGATAATCTTGCATTGCTGTTTGCTATGGGTGTTGCCATTGGTATGGCAAAAAAGGAGAAGGAAGTAGCAGCACTTTCCGGTGTTGTCGCTTATCTTATTATGAACACGACCATAAGCACGCTTATTGCTGCTAAAGGCGGTGTAGAAGCAATGGCGCCTAATACTACTACATCTGTGCTGGGCATAACGACATTGCAGATGGGTGTATTCGGCGGTATAATCGTCGGACTCGGTGTTGCGGCCCTGCACAATAGGTTCTATAAGATCAAGCTTCCGCAGGTATTGTCATTTTTCGGTGGCACAAGATTTGTGCCTATCGTATGCAGCATCTTCTATCTGATCGTAGGTATAGCAATGTTTTTCATCTGGCCGGTCGTTCAAAGCGGAATTGCTGCATTGGGTCAGCTTGTGCTTGAATCGGGCTACGCAGGCACATGGATCTACGGTATCATCGAACGTGCACTCATTCCCTTCGGTCTGCACCATGTATTTTATATGCCTTTCTGGCAGACAGAGCTCGGCGGCTCTATGATAATTGACGGTGTCACCGTCACCGGAGCACAAAATATATTCTTTGCAGAGCTTGCTTCAAAATCTACCGAGCACTTCTCTGTATCTGCTACAAGATTTATGTCGGGCAAATTCCCCTTTATGATTTTCGGTCTTCCGGCAGCGGCGCTTGCTATGTACAAGGCAGCTCGACCCGAAAAGAAAAAGGTAGTAGGAGGACTTCTGCTTTCTGCTGCTCTTACATCAATGCTTACCGGTATTACAGAACCCTTGGAATTCACCTTCCTGTTTGTTGCACCTGCTATGTATGTAGTACACTGTATTCTCGCAGGTCTTTCCTATATGCTTATGCACATATTCAATGTCGGCGTAGGTATGACCTTCTCAGGCGGTGCTATCGATCTTACATTGTTCGGTGTGCTTCAGGGTAATGAAAAGACTAACTGGATATGGATAGTGATCATAGGTTTGATCTATGCTGTGGTTTACTATTTTGTGTTCTATTTCATGATTACAAAATTCAAATTCAAAACACCGGGCAGAGAAGCGGATGACGAAGAGACCAAGCTTTTCACCCGTCAGGATCTTAATGAAAGAAACGCTTCTCAAAAATCTCTCGGTTCAGGTGTCTCCGAT
>JAXJVX010000083.1:0-3254 GCA_036308305.1 Acutalibacteraceae bacterium
AAACAGATATTCGATTATCTGGAATTCAACGGGGGTCAGATCAATGTCAATTCCGTTTTTCTCAAGCGTTCTTCTGCGAAGGTTAAGCACGAAATCCCCTTGAATGATCTCATCGGCGGGCTTTGTCTGCTGTGATCTTACAAGCATTTCAACACGCCTGTTAAGCGAATCAACACGGGCGACAAGCTCTGTTGGGCTGAACGGTTTTGTCATATAATCGTCAGCACCCATCATAAGAGCAGATACCTTATCCATTTCCTGACTTTTGGCTGTAAGCATTATAATGCCGACTGTGCCGTTTTTAGCACGGATTTCCTTGCATACCGAAAGCCCATCGATACCGGGCATCATAATATCAAGCAGCACTACCGAAAAATCCTCCTCACGGGCGAATTTTTCAAGCGCTTCTTCACCGTTAGCAGCTTCGATGGTTTCGTAGCCTGCTCTGTGAAGATTTATTACCACAAACTCACGAATTGCGGCTTCATCCTCAACAACCAGAATTTTTTTCATAAATTACTCCTCTTTATTGAATAAGCTTGAAGTTTTCCTTGATCTCGTCAAAGGACAAGCTGTTTTCAGATTGATTATCCATATTTATACTTACTGCGTAAACATGGCTGTTATCCTCGGTTATAGCATAAAAGCCAGCTGTTTTGCCGTTTTCCCACGCAGATTTTGAATAAACTCTTATTTCAAAAAGCGGCTTGCCTATAGTGTTGTTATCAAAATCCCAGTCGTAGAAGGTACGGGATTTTGTTGCAGTATCTCTTACAACTGTTACGCTGCCGAGCCATTGCTCGGGGCAGGTGATGAAGTAGCCGTCAATATTATTCAAAACACCCGTTACAACACGCTCAAATGAGCTTGATGTGTATCGCTTGAAGATGATATAATAAATCTTTTCCGCATCCTCATTAGTTGCTTGCGGGAACTGATATGTTTCAGGGATCTCAAAATAACCGTCATTGTCAATGTCACGGGATATAAATGTAGATTTGCGTTCTGTTGCGGTAGTTTTGCCGAGTGAATCAACGTAAAATGCACTTTGCAGGGTGCTGTTATCATAATAAATAACATCTGTTGTCATAAGCTGTGTGCCCTTGCAGCTGTCAACTATAATTCCGTATTTGTCGTCAGATATCTTGGTCGTAGCCACCTGAGAAACAGAGGTTATATCGGAATCCATCTTTATATTGCCGAGCACCGTAACAGTGTTATTTTTACTGTTGAAGCTGATAAGGCGCGATGTTGCATAATGCGTTACGATATTTCCCTGTGCATCATCGCTGATATTATCGGGAGTTGTGTTGCCGATTTCGGTTATAAATATCTGATCTTTTTTGTCGCCGGTCAGATTGCATACGGCAAAGTCGGTATATTTCTCTTGCGCCGTGCAGGTGAGCTTATTATTTTCAAGAACAAAAACGCTGAGCTGATTAGTGCTTTCAGCATAAAGAGGTGCGCCCACGATTATTTCATAGCCCGTATCTGAACAAAGATCAGAAAAGAGCAGACGCTCAATAGACGAAGCGTTAATAGTAATATCAGAAAGCGATCTCCATTCATCACCATAGGCTGCAATGTAGTTTAAATGTATCCCATTATTAAGCGAATAAAATACAAAATACTCGTCAGTACCGTCGCTGTTGATATCGTACGCAGTGCAGGCATTGCGGTTAGTACCTGAATAAGGATTGACAAGCTCATAGCTGCCCTCAACTGCATCATCGAGAGCAGTGGCAACAAAACGGAGATCTCCCGAAATTTTCGGTGCTTCGAAAAGTGTTGCAGGCTCAGCAAACAGCCTTGCACATGAGCTTGTGCAAAGCATAACTGCTATTAACAATGCTATAAGCCGTAACCTTTTCATAAAAGCTGCTCCTAGTCTGCAAACGCAAATTCATCAATCGACATAAATCGGTATCCGTTTTGCTTTAATTCCTTGAATTTTTTGATAGCGAGCGATGTTCCTCTTGCGACACAGGTCTTAGGTTCATCTACCGATCTTACTCTGACACCTATGTATTCGGATATAAAATCCGCAAGACCGTATAAAAGCGAGCCACCGCCGATGAGATATATGCCGTTTTGTTTAACATCACCGACTATTTCCGGCGCGGTCTTTTCAAGCACACTCTGTATTGCAATGCAGATATCAAGCGCAGTATCGTAAAGAGCAGTTATCATTTCGCTGGTGCTTATCTCAAATACTGTGGGCAGACCTGTGAATTGGTGTTGCCCTTTTGCAGTTACTGTAAGCTCAAGCTCACGGGGCTTGACACATCCTATCTGCCTCTTTATCATCTCCGCTGTCTGCGGACCGATAACGATATTGTGCTCATATTTGATATAACGCTCGATAGCACGGTTGAATGCCATTCCTGCTGAAGGGATGGTCTGATATTCAGCAATACCGCCCATCGAAAGTGTCGCAATATCAGTAGTTTCTGCACCGATATCGGCAATTATAGTGCCTTTCGGTGTGGTAAAATCTATTCCTATTCCAAGCGCTGCTGCAATAGGTGCTTCAAGAGTACAAACATCCTTTGCACCTGCTGAATAAAGCGCATTACACAAAGCGCGCTTCTGCATATCTGTTATTGAGCCGGGGACAGCTGCCATAACTCTTGCTTTGAAAAGCCGGTTATCAGCAACCTTGCTCAAAAATGCACTGAGCATATGTTCTGCCAGATCATATTCCGCAATAACACCGTTTACTATCGGGCAGACTGCCGTAACGCTGTCCGGTGTTCTGCCTATCATTCGGTAAGCGTCATCACCTGCAGCAACAAGCTCACCCGAATGCGAATAATATGAAATTGCAGTTTGCTCATCAAGCACTATGCTTTTGCCCGAGCATATTACTGTACGCTGCGAGCCTAAGTCTATACCGAAATTGGTAGCCATTATAGCCTCCGTGTGTTTTACTGTTGAATAGAATTACAACCACTATAATTCCAAGTATAATTATATTATAAATCAAGCAAATTTACAAGTAATATTGAAATAATTATAAAAAAATTAATATTTTTTATAAACATCAAAAGAAAGTTGTTGAGGATGGGAATTTTCGGTTATATAATTAGCAATAATGAATGTTTTTGGAGGAAAAGTGATGAATTTTAATAGCCGTGAAGAGATAATAGCGCTCACTCCGCAGTGGAAAGGTGAGCGTATGGCAGACGGAAGACCGTATGTTGCTCCCGAATATCTTGAGAAACTCCGTGGTATGACCTTGGAGGAGGTCTGGA
>JAXJVX010000084.1:0-5208 GCA_036308305.1 Acutalibacteraceae bacterium
CTTGTATTCGTTGAGGAATTCATCAAACTGTATCAGCCACGCAATAAGCTGAGCCTTGCCCATAAGCTGACCAAACCAGGTCACATTTTCGGCATTCAACAGATCGGAGTACGCCTTCTTATCAAGCATACTGCTAAGAGCGCCGCCGCTATTCAGACGATGCTCCAGCATCTTTATGCAGTACTGTTCATATTCGGGCGAATGAGTTTTGGGATATGGGCTTTTCTTACGATTGAGTATCTTGTCGGGCAGATAGTCCTTCATTGCATTTCGCAAAAGTGCCTTTTCCATATTGTTTTCAAACTTGATCTCCCACGGCACATTGTAGACAAATTCAAGTATGCGGTGGTCAGCAAACGGCACACGCACCTCAAGACTTGATGCCATACTCATTCTGTCCTTGCGGTTTAAAAGATTTGTCATAAAGTAATCAACTGAAAGGCAGGTGGCAATGCGTGATGTTCTCATACTTTCCGTGTCGTCTTCACAGACGGGGCAGTTGCTGATACTTTCACGGTAAATGGAGGAGATATATTCATATCCTTCGTTTTTGTTGACAAGCTTATCATCGAACAGATCAATGCGTGCAAAGGGTGAATGTATCCATGGGAAAAAGCCTGAATGCAGCATTTCCTTACGATAAAACCACGGATAACCGCCGAATATCTCATCGGAGCACTCCCCTGATATCGCAACGGTGTGCTCCTTCTTTATTTGCTCGCAGAAATACAATAGCGATGAGTCGATGTCAGCCTGCCCCGGCATATCACGGAACCGGGCGGCGTTCGGCAGATATTCTGCAACCGTCTTATTAGGTACGGTCAAGACAGTGTGGTCAGTATTCAACTCGCGCGCAAGAAAAACTGCATATTCATCGTCCCCTTGAGGCTGAAAAAGGGTTGAATGAAAGTTTTTCTTGTTGTCTTCATACTCAAAGGAATAGGTGCAAAGAGTGCGACCTAGCTCTTTGTATCTTTTTGCCGCTACCGCTGTAATAACAGAGGAGTCAAGTCCGCCGGATAAAAATGTGCAAAGGGGAACATCGCTGACAAGCTGCCGTTCTATCGCATCGCAGACAAGCTGCTTTGTCTGTTCGGCGGCTTCATCGGCAGTTATATCAAGGCGCTTTGCCTCAAGGCTCCAATATTTTTGTAGGTGTAAACCGTTGCGGTCGTAATATCCGCAATGTGCGGGCAGCAGCTCTGATATATCCTTAAAAATACCGCTACCCTTTGCTGTTACAGGTGATAAAAACAATAGCTGCCACAGCCCGTATTTATCAATATCGTGTGAGATGTCCGGATGAACCAGCAGCGCCTTTACTTCCGATGCAAACAGAAATGTACTGCCGACTGTTGCATAATAAAACGGTTTGATCCCGAAGCGGTCACGTGCCAAAAACATCCGTTGCTCTTTTTCATCATACACGCAAAATGCAAATATGCCGTTAAGATGCTCTGCACATCTGTCACCGTAGCAGATGTAGCTCCAAAGTACTGTTTCGGTGTCACAGGCAGTTTTGAATGAGGCACCCTTCTTCTTCAGATCGGCACGAAGCTCATCGGAATTGTATATCTCGCCGTTGTAGCAGATAGTGTAGCGATCACCGCAAAACTCCGCTGTCATAGGTTGTGCGCCATTTTCGGGGTCCATTACCGCCAGGCGGTTGTGTTGCATATAAGCACCCTCGCCAAGATATATGCCCGAAGCGTCAATGCCGCGGTGTTTTTGCGCTTTTCCCATTTTTTCAAGTATTCCTTTATCGAGTCTTCGCTTATCGTAATAATCAACCATTCCGCATATAGAACACATAAAATATCTCTCTTTTCTCGTGATATACTCATTTTCAGTATATGCAAAAAAATATTAAATGTACTTGACAAATTGGTCTATCATTATACAGACGGCGAACTTGTTGATTGTCGTAAAACGAAAGATTACAAAGGGGTGATATTGCATATATAGTTTCCGCCGGTACCCAGACTAAGCACAGCTATTATATCGGTGATATCGATATGTCATCAGACGGATACTATGTATTTTCAACCGAATATAGTGCAGAAAATATAACTAACGATATTATCGTTCAATTTATGATTGAAACGGCGGATAATAGCGAGCGCAGTATCTATCAGATGAGTTTTGATATGAAATAAAATTACCCCTTGAAAGCATAGCTTTCAAGGGGTGACTTATTATAGTCCGATATTAAGTTTTTCGAGTTCCTTTTTCAGTTTTTCAAATATCAGCTTATGATCATCAAGATTCGGGTGCCAGTCGCCGCCGAGCTGATTGCAGGTAAGGCAGTCGATCACATACATTCTGCCGTCTTTTTCAGCAATCTTTTTATATGTATCCACCATCTGCGTAAAATATGGATTGCTGCTGTCAAATCCCAATGCCCATATAATGTTACAATCGGGATAATGGCGGCGTATATTATCCGTCAGCGCCTCGGCTTTGCTGTACAACAGATCTGTATCAAGCGGTGTGTTTGAATTTTTACACCAATTTATATCGTTCGTACCGAAGTTGATAAAAACATAATCAGCAACATATTTTGAATAATCCCAAAGCACGCCCTTGCTCGGCAATGCATAGTCACGGTACTTATCAATAATACCTTCTTTATTTCCGCCGCAATCGGATATAAAGCCTTGACCCGAACAACATATACAGTTGAAATCGGCATCATACTCACGGGCAAGCAACGCAGCCCAAGTTAGATATCCGTGCTCAAGCGCACCAAACGGATCGGGCGAATTGCGGTTAGTCGAGAGATTGCCGTATCCACAGGTCAGAGAATCACCGTAAAAATCGAATTTTAAAGCCTTACTGTCAGGACATTTACCGAATTTGCCGTCAAACTCAATTCCGATAAGATCAAGCTGCATCCTTGAATATTCAGTGAGCTTTACAACACGCACTACCGATTTTTCGGTTAGCGTTGCAATTATCGCACGGTGCTTGCCGGGCTGAAAGTAGTAAGTCTGCATATGGCCGTAATCGTTGTTCACGATAACTGCAAACATTCCTGCAATACCCTTCATTTCAAACTCAAGTATAACATCGCCGACAGCATCTATTTCCGTTTCGAAGCCGGAGGCGGTGAATTCGCATTTTAAAATGCCGTTCTCCAATGCGTTGCGACCGAGCGCGCGCCAATGTTGTTGTGACTTTTCAAAACTGTATTTCATTATTTATGCTACACCTATAATTGACTTTCTGAGTAAAAATACATCTTTAAGATTGATTTTGCCGTCATTGTTAAGATCTGATTCGCTTTCATCGACATCATCTGTAAGTTTTACAAGATACTTGCGAAGCTGTAAAACGTCCTTACCGTTTACCGTTCCGTCGTGATCAACATCTCCGCTGGCAACCTGAGAATCGAAAGCCTTGTATCCGGTGCTTAAAAGTATCTCACATTGTTGCTGACCAATATAGTGATCGTATTTAAGCTCGCCGTCAACAATACCAAGTCCAACAATATAGCCGTAAGTGAACTTTGCGGTATAAATAGTCTTCGCAATACCGGTATCTAGGTCCAACCGCATTATCTTTTTTGCAGTTGTGAAATAAAGGTAACCGTTGTTCTCAACAAGACGGGAATATTTCGGCAACCATTTATAGGTATTGTCCGGTAAACGGAAAGTATCAGAAGGAATAGTATATATTACTTTTTCTGTTCCGTTTTTCTGACGCTCAATTATCTTTCCGTCCTCCTGAATGTAGTACCAACAGCCGTTTTTATAGTTCATATGAGTATGAACATCACTCCAGAACTTGTCGCCGGTGTAGGAAGAACAAGTAAGCTCGCTGTCCCATCCGCTATGTCCTTTTTCCTTGATCTCGCTGTCACTGAGCAGAAAATAAGTGTGATTTGAGTAGGAAAGGATCGGCATCAACGTCTCATCGTTATAGCAGCCCTGATCATCCCAAGTGAGATCTATATGATAGTTCTTGCCGTTCAGGGTGATGATGTTCCATGCGTGCGACATAGTATCGCTTAATGTAACGATACATTCAATGCCGAGACGGTTCATAAGCAATGCATATGCATCCGAAAGTCCCTGACAAACCGACACATTTTTAACCAGACAGCCATAAGCGGAAAATGATGTAAGATCAATATCATTTATATTATATGAACCTTTTGCTGCAATTGGGTCGTATGCGTTGATATATGAAATATAATCGTGAATGGCAAGCGCCTTTTCAACATCCGTCATATTATCGTCAACACATTTCAGCGCTTCGTCGACAGCCGAATTAAATTCCGCCTTGCGTGCGGGTAGCTCGGATTTAGTGAAAATATAGCTCGGCACTATAGCAGATGCAATTCCGGTTGTAGAATAATAGTTTATCGAGCTTGCGTTATTAACATAGAAATATTCAGGATGCATGTTCATAAGCGAGAAATATGCAGCCTGCGCTTCTTCGACCGACATATCAAAGCGCGAAATATCTATTTTTCCCGCCATGCTGTTCCATCCGGCAATAACGACATCACTAAAATCATCGTCAATATTGTTAGATGCGGCATAATATGCGCTGATTTCAACAGTGCTCTCTGTTTGTGCGAATGCACTCGAGGGAACAAGGAAGATCAACACCACTGCTAATATTGCTGATATTATATGTTGTGGTTTAATATCCACCGGAACCACCTCCTAAATTTGTTAAAAACCCACAAGAACATATAGTATATTCTTGCAAATTTATTATATAGTACAAACGCATAATTGTCAACATAAAACTTGTCATATGTACGGGGAATCCCCGGCTATTTAAGCATATATGATACATTTTCCATTATCTCGCTGACAGATTTCATAGCATGACCGATTTTCTTCTTGGCACACTTGTTGTGCTCACAAATGTATTCACCGGTTGCAAGAACTGCCATTCCAACAATAACGCCGGCACCCATACCTTTTAAAAAAGATGATAATGAAATTCGCATTGTAATTCACTCCCAATATAATAATGTATATATATCTTTAAATATTTTGAATAATTTATGCGCATATTGGCTATAACAATATATGGAATGATTTCGTTCAAAAATTTTTTTAAAAAAAGTTGAAAAAAAGACTTGACAAAGGAGAGGTAATTTGGTATTATAGTCTAGCGCTCGAAAAACGGAGCGGCAAGAACCTTGAAAATTAAACAACGCAAAAAAGGAAACCCGAAAATAGAGATTGA
>JAXJVX010000085.1:0-12994 GCA_036308305.1 Acutalibacteraceae bacterium
CCCGCAATCCGTGATGTATTACTCTTCCCCACAATGAAGAGTTTAGATAAGTAATTTTAAAAGCCTTTCTCAAATGATGAGAAAGATTCTTGAAAACAGTAAAAACGATGTGTAGAAATTTTTCTACACATCGTTTTTTGTTGTCCTTACACTTTGACAAGCAGGGAATTTAAGCCCCAAATTCCACTTGTTAGGAGAACCTAAAACCCTTTTACCGACTCAAAACAAGATTTAATTAAAGCCTGTCGGTTTTATTGATATTTTATTCGCCGCCAAAACTTGCAAAAGCAAATAACACTAGGCGAAGGCAAATTAAACTGGCCAAGTGTTCTAAAGGACACTTGGCCTTGAGGCTTTTTTATTTTCTTAAGTCCTTCTTTACATATTCCGTTTTGAACTGTTCAATACCTTCATTTATAAGCTCAGTTGTGCGGTTATATGAGCTTTGCATCTCGTCTGTTCTTCCAAGATCGCTGTACTGTGTTGCCCAGTCAACATCGGTATCAAGCGGAACGATCTTATAGCAATATCTGCCGTTTAGTGTAAACTTGTTTGCCCATGTGGGTGTTACATCTATATCAGACAGTACCACGGAGCCGTCGGAATTTTTTGTGAAGGTGGTTTCAAACACAAGTCCATCCTCGGTGTGACCTGTTTTTATATCCATATACGGTATTAGTTGGTTTGACAGCGCATTGCCCATTGAATAAAGGCAGACTGTCTGCTTATTTGACACCGAAGAGGAAAGTATCTCAATAGGCTCGATAACATGAGGATGTCCGCCCACGATAACATCGACACCGAGGTCACAGAGCTTTTGCGCCATCTGCTTCTGATAGCTATTCGGCGTGGTGGTATATTCATCGCCCCAATGCATATACACCATTATTGCCTCTGCACCGTCATTATACATTGCGTTTATATTGTTTTGTATATCGGTATAGAAGGTTTCAAGATCATTGTAATCAAACGAGTTGATATAATCCTGTGTTGCGGTACTCATTAAAATGCCGTTGAGTGCCTTTCTGCCCTCACTCGATGTGGTTTCATATGTGTAATTTATCATACCTATCTTTATACCGTTGATATTCTTGACAAGATACGGCTTCTCGCCTTCACTATATGTACCGATGCGGTCAAGATCGGCATTATCTACCACTTGCTGAGTACGCCAAAATCCGTCCTCAGAAGTATCATAGGAATGGTTGTTAGCAGTAAGTAGCATATCAACTCCGCTAGCTGCAAGCGAAGTCACGATATTATCAGGAGCATTAAAGCATGGGTATCCGTCATACGCACGGCTGTCTCCCGCACAGGTGACTTCAAGATTTGCAACCATATAGTCATAGCTTCCGTAAAGTGAGCCGGCATACGAAAATATGGTTGAAAAATCATACTCTCCCTCCCCTGTTTTATGTGCCGAAAGCACAGGAGTATGAATAAGTATATCTCCGGTAGAACCGATAGTAATGCTGACAGGATCGGGTGCCTTTGTTGTAGTCGGTACGGTGGTTGAGGCGGTAGTGGCAATAGCGGGCTTTGCATCGTTCCTTGTACCGTGTACCATTAATGCGCCCATTAACACAGCTGCTATTACAACAATAGAAACAGTCCATATAATTCCTGATTGCTTTTTATTTGTCCTTTTCATTATAACTCCTTATTTTGTTATACATATTATATTATGATTATATCACAATATACATATATGCGCAAGTGTAACGCAAAACATTGCAAAACATTACTGTTTACATTGCATTTTTAAACAACCACTTGTTAAATCAGATTTTTTGATATACTATTAAGATAACAAATAGGGGGGAGCAGAAAAATGGCAGGCTTTTATCAAAGCGATTTAAAAGTTTATTACTATTCTGCATTAAGCAACAGCAGAAAAGTTTTAGATAAAAATGCATATCATTTGCTTTGGATATTTGACAGCAGTGTGCAGTTTTTTAAAAACGGTGTTGAACCGGTAGAGATAACTGAGCCATGCCTTATTCCGCTGTCACGCCAGCATGATTTCCGTATTTGCGGCGGCAACAAGAAAAACTCATACAGCGCAGTTATAGTTGCATTCCACTCTTCAGCTTTCAAAACGATCGAGGGTGACTCAGATTTTCTTCGTGCATTCCGTAACAGCGATGGAAAAACAGTTTATAAGTTTTCAGATTTTGAAGACACAAGTTGTGAAACGGTTATGAGATCGTTTGATAAATGTATGATGGCTGCGTGCGGCAGAATTCATATTTTCTCACGACTTACAGTTGCCATTTCAGAGTTGAATTTCTTATATGATAAAACCGGCGTCGGTGAAGATCTGCATACCGCAACAAGCACCGGTGTAAAGATTATCAACTACATCAATGCGAATTTTGCAGAGCCACTTTCTGCAAAATTTATGACCGATAAATTCGGCGTCTCATACAAAACTCTTAATGAAGTAGTAAAGCGTCATAAAGATACGACCTTTGCGGCATATGTTGATTCATTGCGGCTTGATCAGGCAAGAAGACTTATCCAAAATGACGAGGCAAGTGCACAAAAGGCCGCTGAAATATGCGGATATAATGATTATTCCGCTTTTTACCGTGCATATAAAAAGGCTTTTTCAATTTCACCTGCAAAGGACAAGGGTATAAATAATCGCCGTAAATCCTGGCCGCTTGATGAATATAATAAATAAATTTCTTTTTGTTCATTGTCATAATATAAACCGAAAAGAGGTTGTGAAAATTTTTTCACAGCCTCTTTTCACTTGTATTTATAATGTAATATAGTGCGGTATTATATCCTCATAGCTTCCGTTCTTCTGCAAAAAACCACCCTTTATAACGCCAAGCTGACTAAAACCTAATTTTTTATACAGCTTTATAGCTGCAATGTTGGTTTTGACCACCGCATTAAACTGCAAAATACGAAATCCGATAGCCTTCGCAGTTTTCATACAATCAATAACCAATTCTTCTCCGATACCGCATCCTCTGAATGCTTTATCGACAGCATAGCTTGCATTACAGATGTGTGCACATCTTCCTACATTGTTTGGATGTAGTATATAAAGTCCGACTATCTTGCCAACATCTGCATCAAATGCAATGCCGGTGTATGATTGCGCTGTGAAGAATTCGTTTCCCGTGGTTTCATTAAGAAGCTCAGTCTGTGGAAAAGCAACTCCGTCACACACAATGTCATTCCATATCTTTATGGCAGCGGCAACATCAGATTTTTCATACCGTTTGATCTTAACATCCATTATTTTGTATAGCTGTTAAAGAATGTATCAATAGCCTGCTCGTCCTTTGCGCACGGTGTACCGACATTCTTATAAAGTGACCAATGCTCAGTGTGAGTTGCTGTTTCACCTGGGGCAAGATAATGTACTGCGCTTAATGTTTCAAGTTCGAGTATCTCCTCATTTGTATATGACTCGAATGAGCAACCAAAATCATCATACTCGCCATTTTCATCATGCTCATATTTAACCACAAACACGTTATCGTCAACCGCATACATTGCAGTCCCAGAACGGTTGTCAAGACCAAGCTTGAATGCACCGTCGCCGTTGTGATCCTGACGGAGTGTAATATACTTTTTACCGATATAAACACGGTCGTCAGCGAGATTTGTATATGGCCATGCAACTATTCTGCGATTAGGAAGAAGCCCTGTATCGTTGTCATTATTAGGAACTATCTCAAGCCCGCCCTTGTTAAGAACGGTGATAGACCATGCTGAAAGGCGCTTTTCCTCTGTGGTAATATTCTTAACATTATGTGTAACGGTAAGATTTCCTTCTTCATCCATTACTACCTTTGTTTTCAATGCAACGCCGTTTGCTGTCTGCGGCTCCTGCGTGAATACAGCGCCGTTACTGAGCAATTCAACATCTACCTTGTTAAAATAAGGATAGTATGTATTCGGCATTTTTTCAGGGGAAACCCAAAGTCTGTTGCCTCCGTAGTTGCGCCAATATGCACCCTCATAGTAATGCTCTGCAAATGAAGGATGCTCGCTTATTCTTTTTCCGTCATCATCATTGAACATAATATTGCTGCCACCGACAAAAGCATAACGCAATATCAGCGGACCGATATCCGTAGTAACAACTGCTTCGATACTCCCGTTGGATATCTCAAGCGCCTCACCAAAGGTTTTGTATTGGATCTTCTTAATTGTAACTGACATATATATTTTACTCCTTTAAAAAAATTACTTTTCTGCTACCTTTACGGTGCGTATACTTCGTGTTACGATAACATCGTTGAAAGTCTTTTTGAATTTAACATTCAGAAGATACTGCTTTGAACAGCTTTCGCAGACATGCATTGAATTGAATACCTTAAACCTTGTTCTGATCTTTCCGACACGCTTGGTCCTGATACCGCAGGCAGGGCATTTAAGTTCAAGCTCTTCCTTATCAATAAGTGGGCTGTCCAGCTTTGTGATATAATAAGGGCGGAACATAAGCCGCTTGTAAAAATCGCCCTTTGAAGCATCGTTTACATATGCACCGAATATCCTGCTGTCAAATGTCTTACGCAGGATCTCTGCGCAGGCACGGGAATCATCAAGCGCACGGTGAAACTCAAAATTCGACGTGTCTATTCCGAAATATTCCGCTGCGACCGATAGTGATATCTGATTTTTGTTATCCCTTTTTATAAAGCGTGAAGCATATTTCTGAAGGTCGCACCACCGGGTAATAAATTCTATGCGATCCTTATTCAAAAAGGTGCTGTAATTATCGGTAAGAGCGTAAAGATCAGCATTACTCCAAGTCAGGAACACGCTTTGACTGCACTTACACCAAGCGCTGAACTCAGCTATTACCTGCGAAAACTTCGGCGCCGTGCTTAACTCTTCTTCGCTGATATGAGTAAGATTTTTTACATACTTATTAAGTTTGGTTGACAACGACGGCTTTATCACCTGCGAAAACGATGATATCTCGCAAAACCTGCTGTCCAGCATTACTGCGCCGATCTCAATTATCTCGTTGACAAAGCGCTTATTCTTTTTATCCTCTGCGCTGTTCCATTCGAGATCGAAAATTATAAAATTCAAAGCAGCACTTCCCTATACAATTTATATAATAATAACATAATCCTGTCTCATTTACAACAAAATAATATTTTTTCTGTACATTTTTTAATTTTTCTCAAAAAAATTCTTGCATTTACAATGCATTTGTGTTAGAATATCATTTGTTGAATTATGACTTGGCTTATACTATGTCTTGTCTTATGATTTCTTATATGAAAGGATTGTTACTATTATGAAGCAGGGATTACATCCGGAATATGATGTTGCTGTTGTAAAGTGTGCTTGCGGTAATGTGTTTGAAACAAGAAGCACTAAGAAAGAGCTTCGTGTTGACATTTGCTCAAAATGCCACCCGTTCTTCACAGGCAAGCAGAAGCTTGTAGACACAGGCGGACGTGTTGACCGTTTCAACAAGCGTTTGAACGCAGCAAAATAATTTGTGGTTTAAATTGCCGTAACTGTGTTTGCAGTTACGGCTTTTTCCACTTTGAGCAAGAACAACGATCGAGGTTTTTTATATGACACCGTATAAAACAGTTAAATCGTCGGCAAACGATGAATTTACAGAGAAAAAATCAAGGTTTATCGGCTACATCTCCCCGGTATGCAACGAGGAGGAGGCGGTAAGCTTCGTCAACTCGATAAAGAAACTTCATCCGTCTGCTCGACACAATGTATATGCATATACCGTAAGAGACGGTAACATCACAAGATATTCTGATGACGGTGAGCCGCAGGGCACCGGAGGTATTCCGATACTTGAAGTAATAAAGGGCAATGAGCTTTGCGATTGCTGCATTGTTGTAACACGGTATTTCGGCGGTATATTACTCGGCACGGGTGGGCTATCACGCGCATACTCGCTCGGCGCACAGCTTGCGATAAAGGCAGGCGGCATTGTAAAAATGCAGCCATGCACAGTATGCGTATGCAATATAGAATATAACCAATACGGAATACTCCAGAATGTTTTGTCTGCACACTCAGCAACGGTGACTGACACCGAATTTAACGATAATGTAAATATGGAATTTTACATTGCTACTGAAATGCTCAATACCTTGATTGCTGATATTACCGAAAAAACATCAGGAACTGTAAAAACAGACATAAAAGAAGAAAAATTTTTACCCGTTTTATAAGGTATTTCAATTCATCTGTCGAATTAAGTAAGCAGAAAGGAAAAAATATTTATGCCTTGTGTACGAGATATTATTGAACAAAACGAAAAGAATTTCCTTTGTGAATACGCAACCCTTAGTGTTAAGTCAATGGGGCGTTCAGTCGGCGAGCTGAAATGTGATCTTCGCACCGACTTTCAGCGTGACCGTGACCGCATCATTCATTCTGCGTCATTTCGCAGGCTGAAGCATAAAACTCAGGTCTATATTGCGCCGGAAGGTGATCATTACAGAACAAGACTTACGCATACGCTTGAGGTATCACAGATAGCACGAACCATTTCAAGAGCACTGTTTTTGAATGAAGACTTAACAGAGGCTATCGCAATGGGACATGACCTCGGTCATACACCGTTTGGTCACGCAGGCGAGCGTGCATTGAATTCATGTCTTGACGGCGGCTTCCGTCATTATGAGCAGAGCGTGCGTGTTGTACAGAAGCTTGAAAAGAGCGGCAAGGGTTTAAATCTTACCTATGAGGTGGAGGACGGAATTTTAAAGCATACCAATATGGATGCCGCCACCCGTGAGGGACAGATAGTGCGACTTGCCGACCGTATTGCATATATGAATCACGATATTGACGATTCTATCAAAGCCGGTATTCTGACTGAGGAAGATATCCCCATTGAGATTCGTCAGGGACTGGGCTTTTCAAAATCCGCAAGAATAGATACGATGACCAAAGCCGTTATATCGCACGGTGCCAAGGAAATTGGCACCGACGAATATATAACCGAGCTGATGGATAAGCTGCATAAATTTATGTTTGATGCAGTATACACCAATCCTATCGCAAAGGGCGAGGAGTCGAAGGCGCAGAGCCTTATCATTACTCTATTTGACTACTTTTCAAAAAATCCGGACAAATTGCCGGAGGAATACCATTTCATCAGCAACACAGAAGGACCGAAGCGTGCAAGTGCAGATTACATTGCCGGTATGACCGACCGCTATGTGGTAAATATATATAACTCACTCTTCATCCCGAAATCGTGGATGGTGCTGTGATCAACAAAACAAACGAATGAAAAAGGAGGGATAACTCATTAACAACCGATTGAATGAAGATTTTTTGTCAGAACTGCGTTTTCGCAATCCTATTGAAGAAATAATATCATCATATGTTGTATTAAAGCGTGCCGGCAATACCTATAAGGGTCTTTGCCCTTTCCACAATGAGAAAACTCCCTCGTTCACGGTTTATCCGCAGACAGGCTCATACTACTGCTTCGGCTGTCAAAACGGTGGTGATGTTATCACATTTATACGTAGCGCCGAAAACCTTGATTATATGGAGGCTGTCCGTCTGCTTGCCGATAAAGCAGGACTGAATATGCCTGAAACAGGCTTTGACGATACGGCAGGAAGAATACGCCGCACAGTGCTTGAAATCAACCGTCATACTGCACGCTTTTTCCATAAAAATCTGATAGACAAGGTTGACGGAGGAATAGGTCTTAAATACTTTATTGAGCGAAAACTCTCGCCTGATACTATCAAGCATTTCGGGCTCGGTTATGCTCCTGACAGTTTTACTGCGCTGACCGACCATTTAAAATCACTCGGCTATTCCGAGCAGGATATGATAATATCAGGTGTTTGCTCAAAGAGCAGCAAAACAGGTCGTGCTTATGACCGTTTCAGAAAGAAGGCTATATTCCCTATTATTGACCTAAGAGGTAATGTTATTGCTTTCGGTGGGCGCAAATTTCCTGAAGACGATGGTGCAAAATACATCAATACTAACGACACTCCGGTTTACAAAAAGACCAATGTTGTGTTTGGCTTGAATTTTGCAAAGAATTCAAAATCCGACACTATTATTCTTACCGAAGGTTATATGGATACCATTGCTCTGCATCAGGCGGGCTTTACAAATGCGGTTGGCGCCTGCGGAACCGCATTTACCGATTCGCAAGCAGGGCTGCTTGCAAGGTATTTTAAAGAAATAGTTGTAACTATGGATATTGACGGTCCCGGACAAGCCGCTACTAAACGTGCGTTGCAGACCTTGCAGAAAACAGGTATGAAGATCCGTGTATTACAGGTCGAGGGCGGTAAGGATCCAGATGAATATATACGGGAAAACGGAGCCGGCAAATTCAAAATGCTGCTTGAGGGCGCAAAAAACGATATCGAATTCAAGCTTTATGAAGCAAAGGCAAAATACGATGTTGCAACCGATAACGGCAAGCTTCAGTATTTAAAGGAAGCAGTTGAAATACTAGCAGGCTATGACGAGCTTGCAGCGTCGGTGTATTCTGCAAATGTTGCAAGGGACTTATCACTTGATGCAAAGAATATTGAGAGTAATATAACCAAGCACCGCAAAGAACTTAGCAAGCGAAACTTAAACAAAAAACTCCGTGATATGACCGCTGCGCCAAAATTTTCGGCAGAGGATGTAAATCCAGATGCTAGAAATCATCTGCGTGCCGCAACTGCGGAGGAGCGGATCATTTCGGTGCTTGCAGCCTTCCCTGAGTATTACAAAAGGTATAAATCTGAGCTTGCTGCTGAGCTGTTTATAACCGAGTTTAACCGTCGTGTATTTGTTTCTTTATGTGAAATAATAAATGACTGTAAGGAAATAAACTCTACTGCTTTCGGCGGTGATTATACTCCCAAAGAACTCGGCAGAATAGTTAAAATGATAGATATCGACCGCAACATCCACAATTCAGAGGACATGCTGAATGATTGCATAAGAATACTTAAAGCGGAAAATGAAAAATCCTCACGCAAAAACATTAAAGATATGTCTGACGATGACTTTTTGGGTGAGTTAAGTAAAATAAAACACCGTAAACAAAGAAAGGATTAATAACTGCTATGGATGAGAACAAAAACAAAGATATAGAATTAAATGAAAAGTCAACTGATATGATCGAAGAAACTTTTGAGGATATGCCCGAAAATCTTGATCCCGAATTAAAGGAAACTCCTCTTCTTGATGTAGACGATTTTGGCGAAGAGCCTGATGCTTCGGAACTTGAAGAGATATCACAGGAGGAGATCGATAACGCACTTAATGTTGATGATTTTGCTATACACGATCCTGTCAAGATCTATCTTAAAGAGATCGGACGTGTTCCGTTGCTTACCAATGACGAGGAAAAAGAGCTTGCAGAAAAGATCCTTGTAGGCGATGTTAAAGCAAAACAGCGTCTTACCGAGGCAAATCTGCGTCTTGTTGTAAGTATCGCAAAGCGCTATGTAGGAAGAGGTATGCATTTCCTTGATCTTATTCAGGAAGGTAATGTAGGACTTATCAAGGCAGTCGAAAAGTTCGATCACACCAAGGGATTCAAGTTCTCTACCTATGCCACATGGTGGATAAGACAGGCTATCACACGTGCTATTGCGGATCAGGCTCGTACCATCCGTATTCCTGTTCATATGGTCGAAACTATTAACAAGCTCAAGAAGGTACAAAGCCAGCTCCTTCACGAAAACGGCAAGGAAGCTACCGAGGAGCAGATCGCAGAGGAAATGGGACTTTCCGTTTCACGTGTACGTGAAATAATGCGTGTAGCACAGGAGCCGGTATCTATGGAAACTCCTATCGGTCCTGAAGAGGATTCACGCCTTATGGACTTTATTCGTGACGAGGATGCGCTCGCTCCCGACGAAGCAGCGCTCAAATCCATCACAAATGAGGATATTGACAGTGTACTTCACACTCTTGCCCCCCGTGAGGAGGATGTTGTAAGACTGCGTTTCGGTCTTAAAGACGGACGATGCCATACTCTTGAGGAGGTTGGTCTTGAATTCGGCGTTACCCGTGAGCGTATTCGTCAGATAGAGGCTAAGGCACTCCGCAAGCTCCGTCATCCGGTAAGAAGCAACAAGTTCAAGGATAAATAGTATGAGAATAAGTCTTGAAACTGATTACGCCATCCGCATCGTGCAATGCCTTGCAAACCACGGTGTACGGCTTGATGCCAATACCATTTCGGATAAAACAGGTGTTACACAGCGTTTTTCGCTTAAAATACTGCACAAGCTTGTAAAGGATGGTATAGTTAAATCCTTTAAAGGTGTAGGCGGTGGATATGAGCTTGCCGCTGCCCCCGAAAACATCACATTAAAGCAGGTCATTGAGGTCATCGAAGGCCCTATTGCCATCAGTCGTTGCCAGCAGGAGGGATATTCCTGCGACCATCCCGATGACTGCACCTGCTACTTCCATCATGTTTTCAACGAAGCCACCCGTGATATGGCAAAAAAATTCGAAAAGGTAACCTTCAAACCGAGATAAAGACAAAATGAGAGAAGCATAATAACTTCTCTCATTTTATTTAAACAACAGCAACACAACTGCAAAAAGAATATCAAAGGAATTGCGGTGAAACAATGACAGAAGTTATATCGGTAGAAAATATGCGCAAAAGCGATGAATACACCATCAAAAATTTTTGCGACAGTAAAACACTTATGTTAAAAGCAGGCACAGCAGTTTACAATAGCTGCAAGTGGCAAGGCAACATATTGATTGCCTGCGGTAGCGGCAACAATGCAGGTGACGGTTATGTGCTGGCACTGCTTTTAAAGGAGCAAGGTTTAACCCCTCATATTCTTTTGTTGAAGGATAAGTTCTCACCTGACGGCGAGTACTATTTCTCGAAATGCCAAAATGCTGGCATTCCGTATTCCTTTTACAAGGGTGAAAAAATATCAGCAGATATTATAGCAGACTGTATATTCGGTACGGGATTTTGTGGGGAGGTCAACGGTACTGCCGCTGATATGATAAATGCTGTTAACAGCAGCGGCGCTTATGTTATTAGTGTTGATATCAATAGCGGAATGAACGGCAACACGGGTATCGGCATGCCATGTGTAAGATCGGATCTCACTATTTCAATAGGCAGCTTTAAGCCGGGACATTTTATCGGTGATGCCAAAAGTAATATAAAAAATCTCGTAAATTGTGATATCGGCATAAAACCGCTTGATCGGCCTTACGAGCTGCACGAAGCTTTCAACGGTGCTTTCCTTGAATTGACTGAAGACGAGCTTTCACCATATGGTTACAGTGAACATCCCTGCCGTGCAGTTTTGAACTGTTCAAAGCATATCGGTAAAACCATTGGTATAAAGAATGGAATACAAATCATTTCCGACGGGAGTAGGGTAATATTAGTGAAATAATGCAGCTTCAAAGGTGACAACTGATTTGTTTATACTACTTCTAGTGGCTTTCAGCAAGAAATATCCCCGACATTGCCCAAGTGTCCTTAAGAACACTTGGGCAATGTCGGGGATATTTATTTAACTAAACAATATTTGCTCTGCTATTCTTGCTGCATCACGAATGCATTCCGCACATGGAGTAATGGGGTTTCCTGTTTCTACACCTTTGATCTCCTTACAGACTACCGATCTGTTTTTTTCTAAAAACTCATTGACAATCTCTCTTGAGAGCTTATACGATTGCGCTTTTGAGTTGGGACTTTCAAGATTTCCGCTGCTTTTCACCATTCCGGCAAGCACACACGCACCGCTTACAGCGCCACAGGTTCCCTCCATGCCGCCCATGCCCAGCCCTAGTGCCTCGGTCATACGGAACATAGTTTCTTCATCCACACCCACAAGATCACAGTATGTACAAGCCACCGCCTGCGCACAGTTATATCCCCTATCGTGTCTTTCTATCGTCTGTTCTACCCTAGAATTCATAGTAAAAACCATCCTTTATTTATCTTATTAAGTGATGTTTGTCCACTGCGCCCCAAGGCGTAACATCACTGTCCGTAGGTGCAAACATCGTTTCAAAACCTGATTTTCTTAAAAATACAGATAGTTGTTATATTTGGTTGGAAGTCCCTCGCAATATAAATGAGAGTCCAGTGATAAGGTAAGTATCTTAGGGATGCAATACCCATCGTCTTCGCGAAACTCAATAACCGTAACACCCGTATGACACATATCAAAATGAGTGCAAAACATCGGATACGGAATATCCAGTAAGCAGCTTAAAAATGCCAAACCAAACCCTTGATGCGCAAACAAAGCGATCCTTTGATCGTTAGCGGCTGTAACCTTATACTTTCCTGTATGTCTGATATGTTCATATCCAAGACTTTCAAAAAAAGCATCCATTTCGTTATAAACACGGTCAATGCCTTTTCCGTAATTGTATTGCTTGACCTCGGGATGATCAAACCAACGATCGCCTAAATCTCTTATATCCTTGCTATTAAAAAGCTCTATAATTCTTTTGTTGTGGAACAGCCATGTTCTGTCGTTTCCACCTTCTTTATTAATCGTTAAATCTTCCCACGCATAACATTCATTTGCAAAATCCAAAAGTTCGGGTTCAATTTTCAACAACTCACAAGTAGGTTTTGCAGTCATAATAGCGCGGTTGGATGTTGAACTGTATATCTTATCCAAGCCGTAAAGTGCAAGCCTCTTTGCCAACGCCTCCGCTTGACGGATACCTAACGGTGTCAACGAGTCGGGATCATATACAGGGTCACCATGCCGAATATAATAAAAAATCATAAGCTACCACCTAAATAACAATTTATAAAATAATTATAACACAGCGGCTTTGGGAATGCAAGATGGAATGATATATCGCCCGCGGCGATATGATGCATTTGCTTTCGCAAATATGATGTTGCTCATTTCATTCGCAATGATGCGATGTTTGCCAAATCATTAGGCGAAGCCGACATCATTCACAAAGTGAACATCATTAGCGATAGCGACATCATTTGCCGCAAGGCAAACATCATTGAAAAAACTCCTTGAGA